>CADBNX010000148.1 GCA_902796115.1 uncultured Eubacteriales bacterium | reverse complement strand
GCCTCCAGCTCCGCCAGGTGCCCGCCGCCGCCGTGGGAGAAATTGCCCTGCTCGAACATGCCCTTCACGCCAAGCGAGCGGAACAGGCGCAGGTTTTTGTCGATCACGTCGAAATTCGGCATCGGCATCAGGTAATTGCGGAACTGCGTCACATAATCCCACACATACAGCCGGGGCGTGATCCTGCTCCATTCGCGCAGATCGTCCAGGAACGCGGTCTCCCCCAGCGCGGCGCACTGCGATTCTCTTTCCTCACGATGCGGCTCCGGCTTTTCCACGGTGCTTCCGTCCAGCGGATGCACGAAGCAGCACTCGATGGAGCAGAGCCGCACGATCACGTTATGGCGCGGACGGACAAGCCGCGGCGCCTTCCGGGTGTACTGGTAGGCGAAGGTATGGATCAGCACGTTCGGGTATTCCTTTTCCACTTCCTCCGCCACGGCGTTCACAAAGCGGATCATGCTGCCGCTCGGGCTGCCTTCCTCTGCGTCGATCTTCGCGCACGCGGGGCAGGTGCAGTAATTGTACCAGTCGTTCTGGGATACGGAAAACACGCGGCAGTCCGGGTTCTCCCGGATCCATCTTTTGACGCCGGCGACGGCCAGCTTCAGCACGTCCGGATTGGACAGGCACAGCTGGGAGCGCTCCTTCAGGCGCTTTCCGTTCACCATCGAGAAATACTCGGGATGCGTGCCGAAGTACTGATCCGGGGAAACAAGGTCGCTGAAGGAATGATGGAAATTGTAAAACTTCATCCGTCCGCCCTGCCGGATGCTGATGTCCGCCTTGTTGCTGTTCATGCGGTTCCGCACGGCAAAATCGCCGTCATAGGCGTCCCGCCAGTACGCTTCCCGGCTTTCGAAGGCCGGCTTTTCCGTGATATCCGTCTCGGGGAACTTCACGGTCAGCTTTTTCGGGATCACCGTGCAGTCCGACGCGAAGAAACGGCAGCCCAGGCGGTACAGGAAATCGTATACCGCGTACAGCGTGCCGCGCGGCGTCGCGCCCGCGAGCAGAATAAAATGCTCCCCGGTGCGGATCACATAGCCTTCTTCCCCCAGGCTGTCCCAGTCGGCCTCAACGCCCCAGTGCGCAAGCCTTGAACTGCGCCCGAGCAGGATATCATACTCCCCGTCCGCCGCCAGTACCGTCTGTACCGGCAGGGACGCGCCGCACATTTTTTCCGTAAACTGCTGCAGCTCGTCCGCCGCGTACTTGATCGTTTCGTGCGCCGGGTGATCCATCACGATGCGCCAGGGCGTTCTGCCGTTTTCCGCGAAAAGAATTTCCTTCATCGTTCGGTCTCCTTATTTCAGTCAGATGTGGATGAATACTTTGCACTCGTTTGCTTCAAACCGCAGCGGGATCTCTTCCCCTTCCCGGATCTCATGGGTTTCCCCGGTGTACATTTCTTCCAGTTTTCCGCTCTTCCACGGAACGCGCACTTTCTTTTCCCCGCCCTCATGGCTGAAGACGGCAAACATGCGGCTGTTCGTGTATACCGGCGTGCCGTCCGTCACGTACTGGAAGCATCCCGCCGCCTTCACCAGCGGGCGCAGGATGAATTCCGGCACCGTGCCCTGCGCGATCCACGCGTCAAAGCCCCCATTTTCCCTGGGCTTTACGATGAACTGCTGCTTTTTGTTCACAAGGCCGCGGCCGAACACGTAACGCTCGTCCTCGTCACCCTCAATGAACGTGCCCACGCCGTTCATCCTGCCGCCGAACACGCGCCCCATGCCGTCGTCGTTGTACGGCCCGTCCTCCGCGTAGGTGTATCCGAATTTCGTATCCGACACCTTCAGCCGGATGCCCGTCATCTCCTCCATGGCCTCCGGCGTGAACACACCGTCCTTCACGATGCCCGGCGCGTACAGGAACAGGATGCTCGCGCCCTGAGCGCGCAGCTCCTTCACCGCCCGCCGCATCTCCTCCGTCGGCGCGACAAGGTCCGCGAAGATGTACAGTTTGTACTGCTTCCGGTTGAAAGCGGGATGCAGGATATCCTCCGCCGCGTAGTAATCCACCTGGCATCCGACCCGGCCCAGCGGCCCCATCTGATTCTGTCCCAGCTGGTCATGCACCGTGTTGCGGCGCGCCAGGTGCATTTCGCTCTCTTCGTCCATGAAATACGCGACCTCGGCGTTGGAGGCGATGTCCGCGCCGTAAAGCCTCTCCTGTGCCTGCCCGATCTGCTTCAGGGCCGCCCGCAGCTCCTCATTGTCATACCATCCGCCGAACATGTCGAACCACCAGTACGTGCCCAGCGACGCAAACACGCACGCCGATTCGCGCCTCGCGTACATGATGCTTTCCCGGAGACTCGCATGCCGCCGGTGCGCGTACTGCTGCAGCACCTGCGCATAGGGATTCGCGTTTGCGGGGAAGGCCGTGTTGTCGATCTCGTGGTAGTACATTTTCCCGTGGATACGTACGGACGCCATCGGCAGCTGGGAGTTCGACACACCCTCCAGTCCCCGGTGCATATAAGAAGCCGGTGAGAAAATGATATCGATGTCCGGACTGCCGTACACGCGTTTGATGATGCCGTTGTGGCAGGAATCGCCGAACCCCTCCCCGAAGCAGAACAGATAGCCTTCAAACATGCCCACCAGCAGCCCGGGATTGTGTTTTTTCACTTCCGCGGCGAACGCCAGGATGGTATCCGCCGTCATATCCGCCAGGAAATGCCAGTAATCGACCGCGTTCTGTTCCCCTTTGTCCAGGATCAGCCCGTGCGCGCCGCCGGCCATTTCCTTTTCCGTCGGAAGGCAGCGGCTCTCATCCTTCGCCCAGCGGCGGAAAGCGGCTTCCTTGTACGGGTCGTATACATGCTCTCCCATGGTATGGTTGATCCATTCGCAGGTGCCGCCGGCGCATACATACACCGCATAGATCTTCTCCGGGTACTCGCGGTCCAGGAAGGAGAGCGTGTCGCGGATGCAGCGCCTGGCGGCCTCCGTCCACACCCGGTAGCTCGTCCCTTCCGCGATATGGTGGAAGGTGTACGGGCACTCGGGATGCTCCTTCAAAAACCAGTCCCGCGTATCCAGCTGCAGGATCAGGGAGAAATAGTCGTCCGGCGCGTTCCGGATGAACTGGTCCATCTGCGCGCGCAGCACGTCCCAGTCGTACTGCCCGTCCCCGATCCAGAATTCGCCGAACTGGGAGTAGGGCACGTCCAGCGTGCACAGAAGCCCGCTGGGATATACGCTCATCAGCCGAATGCCGTCCCGCGCGAAATTTCTCGTGATCTCTTCCCCCGGCCAGAAGGATCGGAAGGATACCGAGGATACGGTTTCCCCGTTGATCCGGATCTTCGCCGCGCCGTGTTCATGAATCAGTTCCGCTTTCATCGCTTTATTCAGCTCCTTCCGCCGTGACCAGAAGCACGCTCCGCGCGCCCAGTTCCGCTTTTATCTGTCCGTCTTCCTGTGTGCACAGCGCCGCGTCCCCGTAGGAAACCGCTTCCGCGCCTGCCATCGCGCCGCATTCCGCCTTGTCGAACGCCGCGGTGACGAGCGCTTTATCATCCGCGCAGTTGGTCAGCATGATCATCACGCGCCCTCCAAGCTTCCAGGCGGAGGCAAGCACGGTATCCGCCATGCTCAGATCCGGCGTCCTGCCCATGTTGGCGTCGGTCAGGAAACGCTTCTGCCCGGACGTGATCACGGGGGGCCTGAGCATTTCTCCCGCGCTGAAGAATTCCTTCCGGTCCCACCTTGCGCGGCACAGACGCTCCAGGTAATCGATCTTTCCGGGATCATCCACCACGTCGGAATTGATCCAGCCCATCTGCTGCCCGAACATCAGCGCCTGTCCCAGGTGATAGCGGCAGTAGAGCGGGTCCTTTTTCTTGTAGCCGTTCGTGTTGCGTCCCAGCATCTGCACGCGTCCCGCGTACACCTTGGGCAGGAAGGGCACCAGGTTCGCCTCCACCCACTGCCAGGTCAGGAACCCGTCGAACTGGTCGGCGTAGCATTCCGCGTTGCTCTCCGTGGTAAACCCGCAGCCCTCCGGCGCTTCCCG
>CADBNX010000147.1 GCA_902796115.1 uncultured Eubacteriales bacterium | reverse complement strand
TGGTATTGCTGAGAAACACAATATAGAACCGGCACTTGTTGAACAGATCGTCAGGCTGTATGTGACACATCCGGGAGTGACAGTGGACGGCATTATGGTCAAGATGGGGCTTTAGGAGATTAGGTGCAGGTGTAAAACCGGTTTTTTTACAGCTTCCATCCTCATACAGTAAAACAACCTTATGGGAGGTATTTGCATGCAGCATCAGATTACAACAGCAGGCCCTCTGCACGATGAAAATGGCCGCCTGACCGAAACAGGATATGCGACCAGTCTGCTCAAAACCTATGACCGGGGCAGAATCGCTGCCAGCAGGCTGCGCCTCAAGGAATGGGATTATTACTGTGTCTGTTCCGATCATTTCGCGCTTGCCCTGACCATTGCGGATAACGGTTATATGACGATGGACAGCATTTCCCTGCTCGACTTTGACAGGAACACACAGCTAACAAAGTCTCTGATGGGGTTTCCGCCATTCGCCGGGAGAGATCTTCCTCCCACCAGTCAAACCGGGGATATTGCCGTCCGGGGAAAGGGCTATGAGATGGCGTTTGAACACGTGGGAGCCAAACGCCGCCTGCGCGGCCGCATGGATCATTTTCCGAATGCCGGTCATGATGAACAGATCCTTTTCGATATCACGCTGACTGATGAACCGAAGGATTCCATGGTGATCGTAACGCCGTACAAAGAATCTCCGAAGGCGTTTTATTACAACCAGAAGATCAACTGCATGCGCGCCGAGGGAACCATCAGTTACGGCGGCCGGCAGTATACCTGCAGACCGTCCGAGGCTTTCGCCGTGCTGGACTGGGGACGCGGTGTGTGGACGTATGACAACACCTGGTACTGGGGGTCGGCGTCAGGACTGGCTGACGGTGTTCCCTTTGGATTCAACATCGGATATGGTTTCGGGGACACCGGCGCGGCCAGTGAGAACATGATTTTCCATAACGGAACAGCTCATAAGCTCAGCAGGGTAACGTTTGAGATCCCGGTCAGGGATGGCAGGGAAGATTATCTGTCCCCATGGCGTTTTACCAGCGATGACGGGCGGTTTGAGATGGATTTTCAGCCTGTAATGGATCGCAGCGCCAAGATCAACCTGCTCGTGCTCTGTTCGGACCAGCATCAGGTATTCGGCCGCTATACCGGTACCGTGATCCTGGACGACGGAAAAAAGGTTGAGATCCGGAACCTGATGGGTTTCGCTGAAAAAGTACGCAACAAGTGGTAATGATCCGGTGCATACCGCAGTTCAGAAACAATCCATGATCAAAAAAAGCCGGCTTTCTGATGAGCGTTCAGATGAATGCCGGTCTGGCAGGGGAGGATCGTCCGTATGGAAAAAAAGCTCATATTGGAAATCCGGGTCACGATCGACGGCGATGAGATCTCCAGACTCTCGGGGCCGGGAGGCTCCGTGGTTCTCATCCCTTTCGGCGGTACGGCGGCGGGGGAAATCTTCCGGGGCCGGGTCTGCCCGGGCGGCGTGGATGTGCAGCGGGTCAATCTCAGCGGCGTACGACACATGCTTGCCCGCTACATGCTGGAGGGATCGGATTACACCGGCGCAGCCTGCCGCATCTATATAGAAAACAACGGCTGGTTTGACGACGGCAGCGTGCCCGCGGTTTTCAGAACCGTACCGGCCTTCATCACGGACAGCACCGCCCTGGCCCCGTATCTTCACCGGAACTGCTTTGTGGGGGAAGGAATACCGGATGATCAGGGCGTCCTGATTCGTCTGTACGAGGTGGCGGCGCCGCAATAAGACCGCATCAGCTGCAGAATGTACGATCAGAAACGGATGGACAGTCTGCCGAGCGTGCCGGAATCAACCCATGCCAAGCTGACGGGCTGATGTTCTCCGAAAGTCTCCGGCCTGAGCAGGATATCCTGTGCGCAGAATAACGGAAGAGCTTTTTCTGCCGCTGCGCGCCTGATATGCAGAAAAAAGCATGTCAGACTTTTTGCTTACTTCGTTATTCAAAAAAATTGCGTCATGAACTGCCATTTCCTTCTTTCCGCCGTATCAACAAGTGTGGGCCGGAACAAACGGCCCGCAGGAAAAAACAGAAATGAACGAACGCTGTCACGGCGGAAATGACGGGAAAGATCATCGGCAAACGCAGAGGAGGATCAGATTATGAAATGTGAACATTGCGGCGCAACACTGGAGATTGATCAGCTCAAACAGGTCAGGTTCTGCCCTTATTGCGGGGCCGAGATTGAAATAAAGGAAGAAACGCCGGAGACAATGGCCGGCGCCATCCATGGGATCGCAAAAACCCTTTTCAGCCAGACGGCTGACAAAATCCGCTACAACCGGGAACACGCGACGGAAATTGCGGAACAGAAGCGGAAAGACAGAGCGGAAGAAGCCAGGAACTCCAGAAAAATGATGCTGTACATGATGGGCGGACTGGCTGTGATCATGACGATCATGATCGTGGCGATGAAGCTCACCGGCGCCTGGAACTGAGAAATGGGACAGGCATGCTGAAGATCCGGAAACCGGTACGGTATGCTGTGACTACTGAAGACAGAGCCGGCCGCATTTGATGGCTCCCGTGAAAAGTCAGTTCTGAAAAGGACTGGCTTTTTCAGCTGCAAAAAGGTACAATAGGGAGGAAGGAAAGGCAGGGAAAACGCGCCGGAAACGATCGGCGCCCGGAAATGCCTTTCCCGCTGCCGCGGAGACGCAGCGCTCCCGCCTGTTCCGGATACGCGAACGGATCGGCAGCTGGGATCAACAGAACACTGAAAGGACAATGAATATGAAACGATGGATCGCTTGCCTGGCGGCCCTCTGCCTGATGCTCTCCGGGTGCGCCAGGGCCGCGGAAACGGAAAGCACGGCCCTGATCCGCCATGGGATCAACCTGGAGGGCTGCTGCGACAGCACGGCCCTCTTCTGGGCTGTCTCCGGCGAAGATCAGGAGGAGGCGCTGGACTACCTGGCCTGGCTTTCGGACCGGCTGATGCACTGTATCGTTCCACAGGCCGTGAAAAAGCTGATGCAGATTCCCGTTTTTGAACAGGCGGCGCTGGAGGGGCAGATCAGCCGCTATACCGCCCTGGGGCTGACGGACAGCGAAACCAACCAGTTCGGCGCCATGTTCACCTGCGCCTACGTCGG
>CADBNX010000146.1 GCA_902796115.1 uncultured Eubacteriales bacterium | reverse complement strand
GGCGTGCCTTTATCCGTCTGCTGATTGATACCGGCTGCCGGCGCGGGGAGGCGCTCGGTCTCACCTGGGAGCATGTTAACTTCAAGGAGAACAGCATTCAGATAGCGCAGTCCCTGAATTACACTGCGCAGAAGGGCGTATATGCGGAACCTCCGAAAAGCGGAAAAAGCCGGACGGTATATGTTGACCCGGCAGTTATGCAGCTCCTAAAGGAATTAAAAGCATCCTATAAGGTAATGAAGTTCTCAAAAGACAGCTTTGTCTTCCTCCAGGACGATTCGTCAGAGCCGATGCACCCGACTTCCCCGACACACTATTTCCGTCAGTTCGGGAAAAGATACGGAATCGAAAACTTCCATCCGCACAAACTCAGACACAGTTTCGCTTCCATTGCTATTACCAATGGAGCTGATGTTGCTTCTGTTTCTGAGGTGCTCGGTCACGCAGACAAATCAACCACACTACGCATGTACACTCATGCCGATGCAGAAAGTCAGAAACGCGCAAGCGAGATTTTCAGGGCTGCTGTCAGCAAATAAAAGGCATGAGAAAGGTTTGAGAGGTCTGAAAAAAGGTATGAGGATAGGATACAACAAGTTATAGCAAGATACGGAAAGCAGAATTTTACTTCATTATATACACTCAAAAAAAACAATGGCGCATGATGGTTTAAAATAGGTTTGCAAATAATTGGTAAGGATGAGGTCGCCGGTTCGACTCCGGCCATCAGCTCCAGAAAAATCCGTCAGAAATGGCGGATTTTTTCGTTTCTTACAAATGAGAAGGAAATGAAAACATTCGTTGGATCAACAAAAAGGACTTAAACCGATCTTTCGTCCGTATCCGATTGTCGGAAGCCTTACAGCATAAACCTTTGTTCCGTTTTTTCGTCAGCAGGGCCTAAGCAGCAACCGATTACCGATGTGATTATAAAAAACGGAATCAAACGAAAGAAAGCTGACGCTTCAAAACGATACCGTGGAATATACATGCTGTTCCGCGATGCCGCTGTTCAGTTCTGACGCGGTGCGGCCGTTTCTCCGTAAAACGACTCATACGCCATCCGGCAGCGTTCCCTGCCTCCTGCCTGCAGAATGGATTCGAAACGATTCTGCAGTTCCTCATCCAGCAGGAATGCCGCCGCAGCGGGGGAAAAGCGGTGTTTCTCCGGCCCGTTCACACGCCGCGCCCAGGCGCGTATATCCCCGTCCTCCCGCTCCATCAGGTCGGAAATGAGGGCGACCAGATCCGTCATTCGCCGGTAGGGGGAGTCTATCCGTACATAGCCGGAGGGATCCTCTTCCGCGCCGGAATAAGAGCTGTGATGACCCCTGGCGATATCCGCATAGATTTCAGTGGAAGCGCGCGCGCGCAGGTCCTCATACCCGGACAGCGTATGCAGGCTGAACATCCGGTTTTCGCTTTCAAACAGCGGCCTCGACTGCATTGTGCGCTCCATGTCCATTTTCAGCAGACCGAAATCATAATACAGCCCGCACTCCCGCGCGTAGCGCAGCAGCGCCGCTTCCCGTTCCTCCCCGTCCCCGATTGCCTGCAGGAAGGGAATATCCGAAAAATAGTCGCCGCGGAAACGCAGGATATATGCGGCAAACGCGGCAAGCAATTCTCCGGCCGAAAGGGAACGCAGGTACAGCCGGCCCGCAAAGCGCTGCATGATGCGGCCCGATAATTCGCGGTAGGAAACAGCTTCCGGGATCTCATAAAAATCGGACACAGCCATCCGCAGCGAATAATACAGATCATCGTTGCAGCATTCGGGCGGAATCGTCATCAGTACGCGCAGCATTTTCCGGTACGCCCGGTTCAGGAAACGTCTCCGATCCGTGTCCCGGTTCATCTTTTCGTGTTTGCGCATCATCCTCCCGTAGAATATCGGCAGATGGACATTGCTGTACAGGCCGGTCTGGTCAAACCGGTCTGCCGGCATATCATCTATCAGTTTTTCCAGCCTGTCCGCCGTCTCCTCCAGTCCCACATACCCGCACTGAAACTCCATGTCGTAATACGGCCACTGCCAGCGGACGCTTGGGTCCTTCGCCTGCTGTTCCGGCTTGAACACCTCATAGCAGGAGTCCATGACAGTCGCCATCTCTTCCCGGGTGATATCCCTGCTGTCCATACCGCTGCGGTATGTACTCATCTGCTGGTGCGAACGCCGCAGGTACACATCCCACGGCAGTCCGGGTGCCATCGCGCGCACCTCCGGCTGCCGGATCACCCGGATCGCTTTTGCCGTAGTATTCAGCTTTTTTTTGAAATCCGACACAAACAGGCATATATTTGCCATGGACCGGATGATATACCCCTTCGTCTCCTCATTGCCGATCTGTTCAAAATGCCGGAAATAGGAAGCCGCTTCGGTAAACAGCATCTCGCCCTGAAAGCGGATGGAATCCGCTTCCCGGCCCTCAATGCCCACCAGGGCCCGATCCAGGTAAAACGTACCCATGCCCAGCTTATACAGTTCACGTATGATCCCGTCCCGGTCCCGTCTCAGACGGCAGAGACGCAGCAGCGCCTCATGGATGGCCGCATATACCCCGCAGTCCAGGTTCGTTTTCCAGTCCATCAGACAATCAGAAAACGCTTCCAGATCCCTGATTTCGGCTTCGGAAGCACCGCCAAGCGCGTCCAGAAACGGAAACAGCTTATCCGAAAGCAGCTCCGCGTTCCGTGTGCGGAGCACTTTCAGGCGTTCCTCCCGCTTCCGGTGGGCCTCATACCACGCGTCAAAACCCGCCGCCTCTCCGCTGAACAATTGCCGGATGGCAGCGATCTCCTTTACATTGCCGACGTACTCTTCCTGCCAGGAACGCATCAAAAACTCCTTCTCTGCTGCAGGCCGCGCAGTGCCTGCATCAGCGCGCCGATATCGATGGGTTTGGCGATATGCCCGTTCATCCCGGCTTCCTTCGCCTTCAGGATATCTTCCGCAAAGGTATTCGCGGTCATCGCCCAGACGGGCACCTTCGCCGCGTCCGGCCTGCCTGAAGTCCTGATGCGGCGCGTTGCCTCATAACCGTCCATCTCCGGCATCTGTACATCCATCAGAATGATGGCATATGTCCCCGGCCCGGCAGCCAGGAAACGCTCCACCGCTTCCTTCCCGTTCTCCGCCGTATCGATTTCCGCCCGTGTCATGCTCAGAATCTCCCGTGCGATCTCCAGGTTGATCAGGTTGTCTTCCACAAGCAGAATGCGCATCCCCGAAAGATCCGGTACGGCAGGCGCACTGTCCCTGCCTGCCGTATCCTGCAGCGCGCCGGAAAGCCCGGCCCAGAGCGGAATGCGGAACAGTGGCAGCGGAATGAAGCCGCCGATCCCGCACTGCTCGGCGCGGTATGAGATATCCTCCCAGTTGTCATCACTGCACAGCAGCATCGGCGTATCCGGCAGCGTTCTGTGCAGATAGGCGGCAATATCCAGCTTCTCCTCACCGGTGCGGCACCGGCTCCCGATGATGAACGCGTCAAAAGGTTTCGACTGAAATTCCGCGTCTGTCAAGGCGTCCAGTGTCTCCGCAGCGCTCCCCGTCACATGGCATTCCGCGCCGACTTCCTTCAGATAATCCCGGTACAGGCTGACAAGACTCCCATCCGCTTCCAGAAGCAGAAAACGCTTTCCGCGCAGTGTTTCATCCGGCCCCGTTTGCCGCAGTGCTTCCAGCGGTACGGCAATCGTCACCTCCGTACCAAGGCCCGGTTCGGAAGTCACCGAAACCGTACCGCCCATCGCTTCGGTCAGTTTCCGGACGATGCTCATCCCAAGCCCCGTTCCTTCGATCCGGGAAACCGTCGAGGAATGCACCCGCTCAAACGGTTCAAAAACCCGCGCGAGGAAATCCCTGTCCATCCCGATACCGTTGTCCCGGCACACAAAAACCAGCCGCACGCGGTCCTCTCCCGCGTCCGCTTCTTCCGTAATACGGACGCTGATGTTTCCGCCTTCCCCGGTATACTTGACGGCGTTGCTGATGATGTTGACATAAATCTGCTTCAGGCGCAGCAGGTCGCCGCTGAGGCGCTCATATACAATATTTTCCGTTTCGAGGGATAGCCGCTGTCCCTTCTTCTCTGCCTGCGGGCGGAGAAGAATCAGGGTGTCATGGATCAGGTCATTCAGGGAAAAAGGCTCCAGTGTAAGCTGCATCCGTCCGGAATTGATGCGCGACATATCCAGCACGTCATTGATCAGATCCAGCAGATGTCCGCCCGCTGTTTCGATCTTTCCCAGCGCATCCGCCACCCGCGCAGGCTCATCTATATACCGTCTGGCCAGCGAAGCCAGGCCGAGGATCGCATTCATCGGCGTCCGGATGTCATGAGACATATTGCTCAGGAAGGTCTCCTTCGCGGCTGCCGCTTCCTGCGCGTCCTTCAGCCGTCTGAGCAGTTCTTCCCTTTCCCTCCCGCAGACAAGCAGCTTCGCGTTCCCCGACAGCGGAACGGTTTCCGTCACGTTTTCACGTCGGAAACCGGCTGTCTGATACAGGATCCCTTCCGCACGCTCTATCGCATATTCCTCTTTCATGCCGGTTGCTTTCCTCCCCTTCCCTCTGACACTCCGTTCAGGGCCTGTCACACAGCGGAAAACCGTTTCCCGCGCCTGCGCGTCTTCACTCCGCAGCGGTACGGATCAGCGCGCAGCTGTTGCCCTCAAGGCGCAGGATCCCGTCCCGGAGCATCACGGGTTCATTGATACGGTCCCCTTCCACGATATATGCTGTGCAGGCCGGGTTCCCGGACATCTGCAGACGGATCTCCGCCGCGGGCGGCGGAGCCTGATTCCAGCGCGCGTCATCGTTATAATATGAAACCAGCACTGCCGCCTGTCCGTTCGTTCCGACAGCTGCGGTCACATACAGATCCGGATCATCCGTTTCTGCCCGCACCTGCGTTCCCAGTTTTTTCAGTTCGTTCCAGTAATACAGCGCATAATAGCCGGGTCTGCGCTCCGGACGGCGCGCGGCGGCATGCGATTCTTCCGGAGCGGGCCGGAATACACCGTTCCAGGAAGCCGCGAACCCCAATTGCACGTCATAATACATTGCTTTCGAAACGCGTGTGTCCTGCAGTTCGGAAAGGGCAGCCGCCATGAAGGCGCATTCAAACGCCGTGGTGTGCAGGTCATAGCAGCGCTGCAGGTTCCTGCGCCATTCACACACATAATTCCACTCGTCGAATATGCTCTCCGTATCCCCGAACCCGTATTTTTCGAGCAGCGCGTCCGTCTGTCCGGAAAGTGCTTTCAGGCGATGCGGATCATTGAAATACTGATGCCAGGAAAAGAAATCCATCGGCAGTCCCCGGTCGCGCACAGCGGAAAGCCACTGTTCCGTCAGCGCGCTCACGGGTGTCGAAAACGCGCAGCCGCCAACCTTTACCTCAGGATGCTCCTTTTTGATGATCGGCGCAGCCGCGGCGTACAGCCCGATGAACTGTTCCGGTGTCCCCGTCCAGCAGGCAGCGATATCCGGCTCGTTCCACAGCTCCCAGTATTCGATTCCCATATGAAAGCCGTTTGCCCATCCGTCGTTATAATGGGCAATGATGCGGGAGCAGATCCTGCCCCACTTCGCAAAATCCTTCGGAGGATGGATATACAGTTTGATAGGCTGATGCTCGATGGTTGCGCCAAGCCGGTAAAAAGGCTTCGCCCCCGCGTTCACGATCGCTTTCAGGTATTCATCCGTAAAGGTAAAACTGTAGCTTGCGGGATCGTTTTCATCCTTCTCAAAATCCCTGAAAATGCAGTGGATATCCACAAATTCACCCGACCCGAACGGATACTCGATATCATGGGTGCGGCAGTACGGAATGCCTGCCGCGCGGAAGTCTTCCGTCGCGTCGTACACAAAATGATTCGTGACCGGACCGCCGCCCACACCGTGCAGATCCCTGATCGGTCCCAGTTTCTCCGCGGAGGTAACCATAATCTTCTTCATGCCGGTTCCGCTCCTTCCCCAACTTGCATTATAACCGAACCGCAAAGCCCTGTCAATCAGGCGGCTCCGCACCGGCAGAGCAATCGTTTACGGAAAAACAGGGATCTGTGAGCGCATGGCACATACGGCAGCAGTCATCCCGGCGTTTACGCAGGCAGATTCCCTTTCCGGATATTCTCCCGGATGATTTCATCCGATACCTCGAACAGCTTTTCGGAACCCAGACGCGTTTTTGACTGGCGTGCATAAACCTGTTCTGCCGAAACCCCGTGCTCTTTCCAGTCGCCGCCGCCGTTGCTGCTGTTCAGGATCAGGGGCTGCAGATTGTCCATCGCATGGGCAAATCTCGATTCCGGCGTCCGGCATGTCTCAAATTCGTCAAACAGGGCGGTCATTTCTCTTCTCTGGTCTTCCGGGAGCAGAGAAAAGATCCTTTCCTTGGCCGCGTCTTCCCGCGCTTTCTGGGTTTTCAGGCCTTCCGCATCGTAAGCGTACGTATCGCCGGCATCGATTTCAACGATATCGTGGATCAGGCTCATGATCATGACCTTGGCAATATCCACATTTTCGTTGGCGTATTCACGCAGAAGATAGGCCATAACAGCCATATGCCACGCATGCTCCGCGTCGTTTTCCCTGCGGCCGTGTCCGGACAGATGGGTCTGGCGGAAAACGTTCTTTTCACGATCGATCTCAAGCGCGAAATCAAGCTGCTTTTTCATCCGATCATCCATACCGCATAAACCTCGGTTTCATTCATTTTCAGCCGCTGCATGCCCGCGTTCGTACATGCGTTTGCGGCGGTATTCATTGGGGGTCAGTCCGTAGTACTCCTTGAACTTTGCCGAAAAATACTGCGGCCGGCTGTAGCCGACAAAATCACAGATCTGTTCGTTGGTCATTTTCCCCTCTTCGAGCAGTCGGGCGGCATGCTGCATCCGCGCTTCCTGGAGAAAATCCACCAGCCTTTTTCCGGTTTCCTGGTGGAACATGCGGCTCAGATGGCCCGTGCTGATGCTCAGCGCGTCCGCTATGGACTGAAGGGACAGTTCCGATGGGTTCACACTGCGGATATAGTGAATGGCATATTCCACCACAGTGCGGTTTCTTTCGCTGCTTTCCCGCGAAAGAAAAGCGCTCAGCGCGTGCGTGTCCCGCTTTAACCGGTCTGAAAACTCATTGATGCTGTCAATGTGATAGTAGTCATTCATCAGATCATTCCCGTATACTTCCTCAGGTTCGCTTTTCATATCATAGGCGGATTTGCACAGAAAAGACGCGGCAAGCAGCATGATGCTTCGCATGTAGCTGAGCGAAGGCACGCTTTCCGTCAGCTGCAGCACCAGTTCGTCGATGGCTTTGTCACTCTCCTCCACCGAACGGTTCTGAATCATATCCGCCATATTCTGCAGTTCCGCGATCAGCTGCGGAAGCGCGGTCTCGCTTTTGACATGGGACGCGCCCGGATCAAATACGCACACCGTGCTGCTGCCGTCAAAATACCGGGAGGAGAGCGCCATACGGGCGCAGCGAAAACTCGCCGGGATCATATCCGCCGTTACGGCCAGGATGCCCACCCCAAAGATCAGACTTTTGTCTGTTTCTTCCAGAATCCTGTTTGCTTTCCGAAGAAGCTCCGGAACGGTTTTCTCATCCTGGCCGTGGTTGAACAGATACACCCGTTCTTTTTCCCGGCTGTCAAAAGCTGCCGCCGTAAAGCTTCCGGACGGAAAAACGGAAAGGATCACACGCTCCTGTTCTTCTGTCGGATAGGAAGAGAGAACCACAGTCTGAAAATACGGATGGGAAAAAGACAGTTCCAGCTGCGGCATCGGCGCGGTATAGCTCGCTTCCCCGCTGACCAGGCAATTGAGCCACGCTTCCCGCAGTGCCGGGCGGTTTCTGGCAAGAAAGCGCTCCTTTTCCTCCTGATCGCGGGTCATGTTCTGCAAAGCGTTTTCTATCTGATTGAAGTGCTCGCTCGGGGATGAAATCAGACGGCTTCCGTTTTCCGCTTCCGGGATCGCAAAACGATGCATCAGGCGGCGCATCGGCCGGGAATAGTTGGTCAGAAGCACTCGGAGCACAAACACCATTCCCAGGCACAGCAGGCTTACGCACACGATGACCCACAAGGAAACCGTGCTGTCGTCCCGGTGCATCCAGCCTTTTTCGGGGTGCGTCAGCACATAATTGAAGCTTCCGGTGGCATCGCCGCTCTCCGCGAGCAGCACCTGCTCGCCGTTTTGCAGGGATACCGCCTGAAGGGACGACTCCGCCAAGGGCAGCTGTGTTCCGATAAACGCAGGCTCGACCGAGCTCCATACGACACCGCTGAAATCCGTAAGGAAAATCCGGTCATTCTCATTCAGGATGCGCAGCGATTTCTGAAGCAGGGTGTGAAACTTTTCTTCCTGTACGCTGGAAACGATCAGGGGATTCCGGTCGATCGGAAATATGCCGGGACAGGGACGCACATATACGATATAAGGGATACTTTCACCGTTTTCCGAAAAGAGATGCCGGCTCCAGCCGGATTCATCCGGATCAATCCCCTTCAGGAAAGCGTAATTGCTTGCCTGCACCGTATATTTTTTGTCATCCAGAAAACGAACTCCTTCCGAGCCGACCGTCATCCGGCTTTCCGGAAAATAAATATCCAGCCGGTTGGTCTGGGAAATGGCCGCGTTCACTTCCGCGCACAATCCCGCCAGGGTGCGGATGGCGGTGCTGTCCGCCGTATCGGACTGGCACAGGATCTGTACAAGCTCGATAAACCCGTTCTTCGCGGTCAGTCTCCTGGCCGGCTCCGAACGGATCGGCTCCATCACCTGCAGATCCGCGTTATCGGAAAGGACCGTGATCTGTTCCCGAAGCGTATAGCGCAGTTCCTGATTCATGATGGAAGTGTGAACCAGCATCAGGATGGTGACGAGCGTCACCGCTATTACGGTAAAAATCACAATGATCCATACGCTGACAAGATTGACGCCTTTCCTGCCGCTCACAATGGCTTCCCTCCGCCGCAATTGATAGCGCTATTATACAGGAAAGTCTTCGGTTAGGCAAGTTTCAGCACATGCGGCTGTTCTCGGGTCTCTCCGTCATCTGAAGCAGAAGCGTTCCGCATTCCATCATCCGGCTCGCGGGAAAAGACAGTGTTTCCATCCGGTTTCCATTCAGCCATGCTTCTCCCACATAGATCCCGTTCCCTTCTTTACGGATGGCGAACGATTCTCCGTTTGCAAGCTTCAGCCGGGCTTCGCGCACCCGCGGAGAACCGACGATCATCAGATCCTGTCCGCTGACCGGGAATACGCCCAGCGCGTTCCAGATATAGCAGGAACACAGTCCGCCTGTGTCATTGTTTCCGGGCACTCCCCCGCGTCCCGCGGCAAACATATACGTCAATGCCCCGTCGATTATCTCGCTCAGCCTGTCATGCCGGTCGCAGAAGTGATAAACGTAAGGGGATTCCATATCGGTTTCGTTGTTGAACCCTTCAAAACAGCACGCGGAATCATCCTCCGGATGCGTGAATCCGAAGAAACGGTCCGCGAGCGCCGCGAATCCCGCTTTTCCGCCCGCAAAAGCCATGCGCGTCGTCATATCGTGCATCAGGCGGAAGGAGTAGTTCCACCTGGTGCCTTCATAAAACCGTTCTCCCTCGCGCAGAAGGCCGCTCTCCGCGTCAAACGCGTTCACCCACAGTGCGGCTGTTTCTGCAAAACGCTGTGCCGCGTCTTTATCCCCGATGCTCTCCGCCATCCGCGCGCACGCGGCGCAGGCATCCGTGATATCGATCAGGAACGCTTTGTGCTTCGCTTCCCTCCACTGCGCGGCATAGGTGTCAAAATGCCCGTACTCATATGTATCCGCCAGCATCAGACGAAGCGCACGCTCACGGTCGAAGGGAACACCGCGGAAAAACGCGTCGACAACGGAGTGCTCCGCAAGCATCCGTGCCTGCGCGGTGCTGATGTTTTTCCAGTCGCCGCACATCATCAGCGTATGCGGCATGATATGGGTGGCCTGCGCCACATTCAGCATGGTTTCCACGATCCGGCCGGATATCTGCGGATACAGTGTATAAAGAAGCGGCATAAGCGTCTTGTACTGATCCCAGATCGTGGCAAATTCCAGCACGAAGGCTTCCTGATCGTACAGAAAGCTCTCCCCGCTGAAGTCGCAGGGCTTTACGAGGGAATGATACAGATTGGAATAGAATATTTCCGCGTCCCGTTCACCGTCAAACCTTGCTTCGATGCGGGAGAGCGCCTCCTGCCAGCGGTGATACGCGGCGGAGCGGGCTTCGTCAAAGGAATAAGGGTTCTCCAGCGCATCGCGGCGCGCGATTGCTTCGCTCTTCGGAGAAAGGCCGAGCGTCACTCCCGCCTGCGGCCCGCACTCAAACCAGATCCCGAAACGGTGTCCGGGCTCAAGACTCATATCTTTCCCGTTCCGCGTCAGTCCGTCTTTCCACAGGCGCAGCGGGCCTGCAGCGCCCTCCACGCGCACGCAGAAATACACGTTCAGCTGATGCAGCACACAGCTGACCGCAGCCGTATCATCCGTCAGGAGCGTCAAACGCGCTTCCCCGGCCGGGGAGTGCAGATGCCCGCCGTCGTCATACAGCCCGTCATTGGAAAAATCGACGGATACGAAGCCGTGTCCCGACGGAAAGCCGACCCGGTGCAGCGCCGCCCGGGGCGTTACGGTCACCTCGCACAGGGCGCCTGTCATGGAATCACGGCACGCATAGTAGCCGGGCTCAGCGCGTTCCTCCGAAAAAGGACGTGCTTCCGCGGCGTTCTTCAGTTCCCCGTCAAAAGGCGACAGGACCGCGTAATTATAAAAAGTATCGATATCCCCCGTGCCTTCGTTCTGCAGATGCGAAATGCCGCGGAACATATTCTGCTGCCAGAGCTTTCTGATTTCTCCGTGCGTATTGTACATCAGCCTGCCGTACCCGGAGGAGTATCCCCCGCTGTAACAGCCGGCCGTGATCCGGCCGAACGGAAGTGCCGCCGCCGGTGTGTTGCTGCCGCAGCGTCCTTTGATAAAACGCCATGCCGCGGCTACTCCCTGCGGTTTCGGCAGGTCGATTTCGTCACAGCCCTGAAACACGTTCACATACCGGCAGATATCCTTCATGCGCTTTCTCCCCGTCAGTCCAGTTTTCCGACAAATGCCATTTCCGTCCGGATATGCCATGGATCGCCCGCGTCGATATCAAACACGCGTCCGCCGCGCAGCCGTTCCCTGTCATGCCCCGGATCGTTCTCCCGGGTTCCGTAGCCCTGGTAACCGATGCTTCCGTCAAATCCCATGTGGATGCCGCAGTAAACCCCTTCAAAGGTATTGATATGATCATGTCCCGCGAACATGGCTTTGACGTCTCCGCGCTGAAACACAGCCGCGAAAATGCCGGAATTGATTTCCGAATTGCTGAGCCGCTCGTTGTATTCTCCGTTCAGACGCGTACGGCCCGCGTTGCGCAGGACCGCGTTGAATTCATAGAGCGGAATGTGAAAAACCATCAGGGAGGGGATCTTCCGTCCGCAGCGCTTTTCCAGCTCCACGGAAGTATTCCAGTACCACATCACCTGCTCGAAGCGGATAAAGTCATAGTCCGAGTGGGAGGCAATGGTCATGGGCATCATGACATCCCAGTACAGATCCCCGTCATAGGAAAGGGGTACGGTCTGCGTTTTCCAGTCCTGCTGCGAATCGATTCCCCATACTCCGAATACGGGTTCTCCGTTCTGATCCAGGATGGGCAGGAAAAAATTGCCGCAGCCCGGCAACTCCTCCGGTCCCGCCTTTGAAACACAGTGCGGATACTGCTCGTAGCGCATCTGCTGCCAGGCTTTTGAAAGCTTATCCGTCTGATCGTGATTGCCGTATACATGTGCCCAGGGGATTTTCCGCTCTTCCATAGGCGACGCGAGCCGCGCGAGCTGCTCCTCAAACTCCCCTTCCGTTCCGCAGCCGCACACATTGTCCCCGCCCAGCATCACCAGATCCGGTTTCGTGCGGTCAATCAGCAGGTTCATCGCACGGATGGTCCTGATATCGTCACCGGGCTTCTGGTGGGCGTCACTCATCATCAGGATCCGGAATCCGCCGTCTTCCCGCAGGGTAAGCGGGCATTTCAAACGGTACGTTTCAGGCAGACGCATGTTTTTTCTCCTTTTCTGCAAATTTCGGGGGCCGTATAACGGCCCCCGAAAGTGCGGGTCTGTTTATCCTATTTGGAGTGATACCATTCGTTGGCTTCCGCGGTGACGGCGGTTCCGCCCATCGCGTTCCAGCTCTCCACGAAGGTGTCAAAGGCATCCACAGGCTGTTCGCCCGTGATGATGGCGATGTAGGTGGTCTGGCGCAGGGTTTCCATGCTGGTCCAGCAGTTGGGCATCGAAGCAGTGGTGATCGGCAGCATCGTATTGGAATAACCGCCGGTCTGGAACTGCGGCATGCTCATGGCCCAGTTGTACTGCGCGGGCTTGGCCATCATGGCGAAGTTGGGGTTCTGCAGGGTGTTGAACATGTTGGTATGGCTGCCTTCGTCCCCTTCCTTGGTATAGCCTTCCTTGGCAACCCAGCCCAGCAGATCGTCATAATCGTACTGATCGGAGTTCAGATCCCAGTTCCAGATCTTTTCCCAAACGTCAAGGTCGGAACCGATCGCGTTGATGATTTCGAGGATACGGGCTACCTTGGCGGGCTGATCGGCCAGCTTATAGCTGAACACGATCGCTTCATCCGTGGTCAGGCCCCAGCTTTCGCCGCCCTGCTTGCCGTCGGGACCCACAGGGTTGTAGCCGATCACCATGTTCTCATATCCGACCGTGGAGGCAAAGGTGCGCATGGTGCGGCCGTATTTGAAGTTGCTGCCCGTGCCGGCGGCTTCGTCTTCGGGGCCGTCGAAGTCGGGCGCCAGGTGATAATACGCGCCGGAAGAGGAGAAACCGATCTGGCCGTTTTCGAAAGGCACGGACAGTGCCCAGTAGCCGCCCTGGTTTTCACCGGTGATGAATTCCGGATCGATCAGTCCGTCGGCATACCATTTGGCCAGCAGTTTCAGCGCGTCCTTCATGCCCGGATAGACGGCACCGTAAATCAGATCGCCGTTTTCATCCTCGATCCAGCGGTCCGGCAGCGCGCCGAACGCGCCGAAAACGGGGTTCATACCGGTAAGGCTCAGCGCGTAGGTGTCCTTTTCACCGTTGCCATCCGGATCTTCGTTGGCAAACTTGTAGAACACTTCCTCGCATTCTTCGAGCGTCATGGGCACTTTGCCGTCGGTATAACCGAACTTGGCCAGCCAGTCGGCACGCCAGAAAGGCGCATAGTTGAAGCGGCCGTCACCGTTCACGCGGGGCAGACCGTAGTTCACGCCGGCGTAGGACACGGTGTTGAAGCAGCCGGGATCGTATTCGATCAGCCAGGCATAGCTTTCGGGCATGCACTTCTGGATCACTTCGATAGGCAGGGGCATCACGACGCCCTGCTTGACATACTTGGAGAACTGCTCCGCGTTCTGCAGCATGAAAACGTCCGGGATTTCGCCGCCGATGATGCGGGTGGTCAGCAGTTCATCATAGTTTTCCCGCTCCAGGAACCACACGTCCAGATCCACATTGAAGGTTTCTTCCAGCCAGGCGACGATGGAGTCATCCTCGTTCACAGGGTCGGTATCATGTCCGGCCAGCCAGGCAATGGAGACCTTTTCCGCGGGATCGGACACGTACGCGTCCAGATCTGCCGCCAGCGCCGCGGCCGGAACGGCCATCAGCAGGCAGAGGAACAGGCACAACAGTTTCTTCATAGCAATACCTCCTTGCGTATATCTTATCCGGGTATCCCCGGAAACGCAGCGATGCTTCAGCCCTTCAGCGAACCGATCAGCATTCCTTTCACAAAATACTTCTGCAGGAAGGGATAGACACAGATGATCGGAATCGTGGCCAGCATGATGGATGCGGCCCGAAGGGTCACGATATCGGTATCCGTGGCATTGGCGACCGCTTCGCTTGCAGCGGTCATTTCCTTGGAATCGGTCAGGATGATGCGCCGCAGCACCACCTGCAGCACATACTTTTTCGAATCCGTGATGTAGAGAAGGCAATTGAAGTAAGCGTTCCAGTTGCTGACGATCACCCACAGGCTGATCGTCGCCAGGATGGGCGTGGAAAGCGGCAGCATGACCTTCAGGAGCACCTGCCAGGAATTTGCTCCGTCAATGACCGCGGCTTCCTCCAGTTCATCCGGCAGGGTCATAAAATAATTGCGCGCGATGATGATGTGGGTCACCGAGATACAGTGCGGAAGAATGATGGCAAAGTACGAATTGCGCATGTGCAGGGTATTGTTCACCAGCAGATACGTCGGGATCATGCCGCCGGAAATGAACATGGTGATCAGGATGATCGTGGTAAACAGGCCTCTCATCGGCAGGTCCCGCTTGGAGAGCGGATACGCGCCCAGGATCACGCCTGTCAGCGAACATGCCCAGCCGAGTGCCACCACCTTCAGCGTATTCAGGTATCCGGACCACAGAAAGCTTGCGTCGAACATGTGGATGTACGCGTCCCACGACCATTTGCGCGGCCACAGCTTGAACCCAGACGCGGAAGCAAAATCCGGAGAGGTAAAGGAGGTTACCGCCACGTGCCAGTACGGATACAGGAAAGTGATGCTGAGCAGGAAGAAGATCACCACCAGGACGGTCTGGAAATACGGTTCCAGGCGGCTTTCATAGATGCGGTTGCGCGGTTTTCGCGCGATTTCCTGTCTGTTCATCTTCTGCCTCCTACCAAAGCCCGTATTCGTTGACCCGCTTGGAAATGAAGTTCGCGCTGACCACCAGTGCCAGTGAGATCAGGTTGCGGAACAGTTCCGCGGCGGTCGAGTAGGAATAGTCCATATTGGTTACGCCCTGGCGGTAGATATAGGTGCCGAGCACATCCCCGACGGAATACACCGCGGGATTGAGCATATTGAAAATCTGGTCAAAATTATCCTCAACCAGAGAACCGACTGCCAGGATCAGCATGATGGTGACCGTGGGCAGGATACCGGGCAGGGTCACATGCCAGATGCGCCGCCAGCGTCCGCATCCGTCCACACGCGCGGCGTCGTACAGTTCCTCGTTCACGCCGCCGAGCGCCGCCAGATATATGATGGACCCCCAGCCCACGCTCTGCCAGATGCCCGTGACGACCAGGGTGGAGCGGAAATACTTCGGACTGCCCAGGAAAAAAATCGGCTCGCCGCCCAGCATCCGGATCAGTGCGTTGACCGGTCCGCGTGAGGGCGAAAGCACTTCCATGAAGATACCGGTCAGGATGACCCAGGAAATAAAGTGCGGCAGGTATGAAATGCTCTGCGTGATCCGCTTGTAGCGCGGAAGCCGGAGTTCATTGAGCATCAGCGCCAGTATAATGGGCGCCGGAAAGCCGAAGACAAACCTGAGAAACGCGATGGTCACGGTGTTCGTGAACACGTTTTTGAAGTCATAGGAATTGACCAGCCGTTCAAAATTGGCCAGGCCTACCCACGGACTTCCCCCGATCCCCTGCAGGATGCGGAATTCCTTGAATGCGAGGGTGACGCCGTACAGCGGTCCGTATTTGAAGATGATGAACTGTGCCATCACCGGGATCAGCATGATCAGATGCAGCTTATGCTTGCGCACGGAAGCAATAAAATGGCGCCGCCTGCGTCCGGAGTATCCCTGGACACCGCTTGTCGCTTTCATCCTTTCTTCTCCCTCCCCATGCAGCAGGAACGCGCCGGCACCGGCCGCTTGTTTTACTTTATCATAGGGCGGAAAGCAGGAAAACGCAAGGTAAAAAAGTTGATAATTGCCACAATTTTATGATAAAACGCAGGATTCTCATAAAAAGCCGGCCGGGTTTTTCTGTTCCGGACCGAAGTCGGCAAAAAAACAGGGAAACCGAAGCCCGTCTCAGACGAGCCCGATCTCCCTGAGCAAACCTTTTTCGGCACCGAACGTGCAGAGCAGCACCGCACAAAACAGTCTCAGCGCAGTTTTATGCCTGTGTTTTTCCCGTCAGATCATAGACCGTCCCGCCGTCCGTTTTTCCGCAGGAGGGAACCGTCGTGACCGAGCCGTCCTCACGATGCAGGATCACCGTGTATCGGTATTCCTCCGGCATGTCCGGAAAACTCCCTTTTCTCGCGGAAATGCGCAGTTCATTTCCCGAAAGCGTCATGCTTGTGAGGGCAAATTCGCCTTTTTCATACCCGTATGTCCAATAATCGTCTTCGTAGAGATCGAACGCGGCGTCCTTTCCGGGGTAAACATGTACCGTCAGTTTGTCCGGACGGCTGTCGCGAAGGCCGGGTGCCCAGTCCTGAGTCACAAGAATGGATCCGGCGCGGACAAACAGCGCGCCGCCCTGTATGCCGGTGGGGATATAATCGAATTCCCGCGGACCGGTATGCTTTTTCCCGGTAAAGAAGTCAAACCATTCGTCTTCCTCCGGCAGAATGATATGATTGTCCAGTGCCGCGACGAGCAGCGCGTCGCCCAGCATATACTCGTTGAAAACGCGGTCATACCGGCCCGTATATTGGTAGACCAGGCTGAGGGGACGCAGCATGGGCAGGGAAACCTGGCTTGCGACATGCGCGAAGGTATACAGATACGGGAAAAGCGAGGAGCGGAGCTGTGCGTAGAAGCGGTAGCATTCCTCCGTTTCCCCGCCGCAGTACCACGGATACCGCCAGTTGTCCCAGCCAAGGTGCTGGGACCAGGGTGCGAGGAATCCGAAATGGACGGATTCCTTTTCCGTGCTCATGTCGAAGGATGCGTTGGAATGACCGCACATGGCATAATTTATCAGGGACAGAAGCACTTTCGGACCGCATCCGGTATCACCCGCCCATGTGGCGGCGTACCGCTGCGTACCCGGATAGACGCCGCAGGTATAGATCATTGCCCTGCGTCCGGTATGCGCTTCAAACCCTTCCTTCATCTGTTTGGCATAGACGACGGGATAAAGGTTCCGGATCTCGTCGTCCAGGTACCGTCCGGCCCACAGGCGGTCCGGAAACGGGATCACCTGTTCGGAGCCGTCCAGTTTGAACGCTTCCGCGCCGTTATCCACAAATTTTTTCAGATGCTCGAACCAGTCCTCGCCCGGTTTTGTGACCGTATCCATCCGATGGCCCCTGATGAGATTCGGATCCGCGATTTCCGCGTCGGGGTCCTTTTTTTCTTCGTCCCGGAAAACGTCGTTCTCTTCTTTCCAGAACAGATCATAATTACAGCAGAGCCAGAGACTGAGCGCATAGCCCATTTTTCGGAGATTCCAGAGGAAGGACCAGTTTCCGTAATAGTTTTCCGGCTTCCAGTAGGGAATATAGAAGCGGTCGCGGTTCCATTTTTTCTCCGTTCCCGCGTCGTAGCGTTTCGACATCCAGCTCGGCTCCAGCCCCAGGATATCACAGGGGATCTTCCGGTCCCTGAAGCGCAGCGCGTCGTCAAGCAGGGTCCTCGCGGTCGTATCTTCGTTCAGAACGAAGGTGAGCCCGTACGCTCCTTTCGGAAGCATGACCGGACGCCCCATCACCTTCCCGGCGAGAAACAGCGCGTTCTGCAGGCAGGTCCCGCAGAATACGATGAGATCCAGGGCCCCTTTGTTCCCGTAGATCCGCAGCAGGTCCGGCTCGGCGGCGGCGATATCGAAGGTATGCGCATAGGTGCAGTTCACCAGGACTGCCCATCCCCGGGAGCTCATCAAAAACGGCATGGGACCGTAGGACCGCACGTTCTCCTGTTTCATAACCGCGATTTTGCCGTGCTTTTCGATGCAGTCCCGGGATTCGTCTCCGAGTCCGTAAAGCCGCTCTTCGGGATCCAGCGCGAGACGGATGTCAAATCCTCCGTCCTCTCCCGCGTCCAGACGGAAGGTCAGCATGCCGCCGTTCCCCAGGGTTACCGTCGGTTCCTCATCCCTGCGGATCTCCTCCGGTTCTCCGTCGGGTTTCAAATTCAGGATCCCGTACCGGGACAGCAGGGATTCACGGGGTTCCCTCCCTCTCCAGTGCCGGATGCGGTAGATGTTTTCCGAGAGCCTGGTAAGTACTGTCATGGCTGAGCACCCCTTGCTTTGTCGATATTACGGAAGTATTTTACTAAAAGCCTTTATAAAACACAATACAAATTTTACCTCAAATTCTGCTTATCCGCTATTGACAAAGGCATGTTTGATTGCTATAATTTACACCGTTCCTGGGTTTGATTCAGGCTTTTATCTGGGTGTAGCGCAGCTTGGTAGCGTGCTTGAATGGGGTTCAAGAGGCCGAGAGTTCAAATCTCTCCACCCAGACCATCGGATACAGCCCGAAATCGCGGAGATTTCGGGCTGTTTCTTGTTTGAAAGAAACAGCAGTTTGCTGTATAATCATCAGGTGACGAAACAAAAGGAAGGTTTGACGCAATGGCAAGCATCGGAGAGCAGATCAGGGACGCACGCAAGGCAAAAGGGCTGACGCAGGACGGTTTGGCGGAAGCGATGAACGTGTCGCGGCAGGCTGTTTCCCACTGGGAGACAAACCGCACAATGCCCGATGCGGAAACGCTTATCAGGCTGTCAAAGACGCTGGAGTACAGTTTTGAAGCAGCATATCAGACTGCAGCAGAGGCGCCGGAGGATAAACCGGAAGCTGCAGAGCAGGCCGTGCCTGTTTCCCCTGCCGCTGCCGCTGTAAAAGGGGCAAAGATAAAACCTGCGCATATCATCGGCGCGGCGGTTCCGGTGTGTGCGGTGCTGCTTGTATGCCTGTTGCTGCTGCCTGTGCTTACGAATAAGACTTCGTCGAAGGAAAGGGCGTATAAATCGCCGGAGGGTGAAATCTACACGATCGCGCG
>CADBNX010000145.1 GCA_902796115.1 uncultured Eubacteriales bacterium | reverse complement strand
CGAATCCCGAAACTGTTTTCCGCGCTCGTGCTCATTTGGAAGACATGGGTTCTTCTGTCTTGTTTGACAAGACAAAAGAACCCATGTCTTATGATCATGCATATCACAACACAAATTAAGATGAAATTCAATGGATTATTCATCTGAATCACAGGAAAAAGTGAAGAAAAAGAGGAAAAAAGACAGAGAGATGGCTCCGTGTCTGCCGAACCGTTGCTTTGCAGTCAGGAGATTGGAAAGCAAAATGCTGTTATTTGAATGAATTTTTGCAGGAACTTTACAGGTTTTGTTTTATATGCTATATAACAAATGTATTTTCATGTGCGTATGACTCCGCATATGGAGAACAGAAAACCCGGAGGGTGCTGTGTATACCGGAGGACAGGGGTGAAATATCAGGAATGACAGGGGAAGCGTTTGAAAGAATAAGCGGGCAGCGGATCGGATGCCCGCACTGCGGCGGGGGGCTGCGATTTGATATTCAGAAACAGGACATGCTCTGCACACAGTGCGGCAGCCGGTTTCCGACGGAACAGTTTCGGGATTCCCCCGCGGATGACGGGATGATGGAAGCGGTTGCTTACAGATGTCCGCAGTGCGGGGCGGATATCTATACCGCGGGTGATACCGAGGCGACCGGTCGCTGCATGTTCTGCGGCTCCGATGTGGTGCTGACCGGCAGACTGGCGCGCTTCCAGCGCCCCGAAGCGCTGGTGCCGTTTCGGATTACGCGGGAAAGGTGCGAGGAGATCTACCGGAAGCATCTTGCCGGGTATCATCTTTCTCCTCCCGAACTGCGGCAGGAAGAGGTCGCGTCGGCTTTTCAGCCGGTTTACGTTCCTTTCTGGCGTTATGAGATTTTTGCGAGCGGACAAACGGACGGGTTCGTGGGTTACCGGATCGAGGATCATCCGGATGAGACGGTCCATAAAAAGTATCGGATCAAGGCGGATGTGCGTGTGAATACGGGAAGCCCGGTTTTTGACGCGTCCCGTGAGTTTGAGGATGAAACGGGGCACCGGCTTTCCTATGATCCGAAACAGGCCGTTCCTTTTCGTTCCTGCTATCTGAGCGGCTTTTACGCACAGGGCGCGGATATGGACCCGGAAACCTATCAGCGGGACGCGAAGGCGTTTGCTTCCGTCAGACTGATGGATTGTCTGGAGGCCTGCTGCGAACCGCGGTTATCCGAGGTGGACGTCTGGCCGGAACCTTCGGATTCCTCCGAGCAGTATTCGTCGGACTGGGGCCTGCCCAACGCCCAGTGGAAAGCGCATCTTGTGATGATGCCCGTCTGGCTGCTGACGCGCCGGAGCGAGGGCCGGGTTCTGTATACCGCCATTAACGGAATGAACGGAACCATTGTGTGCGATCCTCCGGTGAACCATGCCAGGGTGGCGGCGCTGACGCTGCTGGTGGCTGCCGCGCTGTTTGTGCTGCTGCAGCTTTTCGTCAATCTCAGAGCACCGGTCCTGGCGGTAATCAGCGGAGTGCTTGCGGCGATATCTCAGACGCTTCTGGCGCCCGTTCTGGAAAGGGTATGGCGGCGGGATCATCCGTCCGGGACGGAGAGCGAAGGGGAGGCCTATATGGCTGTCGTCAGGAAAGCAGCCAGAAACGAGGAAAAGGGCTTCAGAAAGAAGAAAGACATGATGACCGGATGCCTGACAGCGATGCTTCGTCCGCTTGGTTTCATGCTGCTTTCCGTTGCCGTCATTTCATTCCTTGCGTCTCTCGCGCGCGGTGCCGACGGGTACAGGCCGTATTTCATCGTCACACTGATTTTTCTGGCCTGGCTATGTTTCCTGCATTTTCGCGGAAAAAGGCCGGCCGGCGCGCAGGCTGTTTTCAGGTACGCGGTGATGGGGCTGCTGGTGCTTCTGGCTTTCCTGTACAACACAAGGCAGTTTGAGGATTTGCTCTATTACGGCGTTTCCGTGGCTTTTCTGCTTTGCTCCGTGATTCCGGTCACACTCCGCAACCGGGATCATAATACGTATGTCAGCCGCCCGGTGCCTTTCTTCGGCGAAAAGGGGGAGAACGCATGAAAAAAACAGCCATACTGATTCTTCTCCTGCTGGTTTTCCTGATGCCGGTCACCAAAGCCGCGTCCTACGAAATATGGATTCAGGACGACGCGCAGCTTCTGACGGACGCCGAGGAGCAGGAGCTGAGGAACGTGATGGAAGGAATCCTTCCCTATGGGCATGCGCTGTTCTGGACCACGGACATATCCGGCACCGCCTCTTCCAAAGCCGAGTCCTGGTACAACCGGAAAATCGGCTCCGATTCCGGTGTCCTTTTCATGATCGATATGTACAGCCGCGAGATTTATCTGTGGTCCAACGGAAGAATCTATCGTACCGTGACCCGGACCGAGGCGTATAATATCACGGATAATGTATACCGCCTGGCTTCGGCGGGCCGGTACGGCGAGTGCGCCGAAAAAGCCTTCCGGCAGGTCCTGACGCTGCTGAAGGGCGGAATGATCGCGCGGCCAATGAAACTGATCTGCAATATTCTGCTGGCGCTCGGGCTTTCCTCCCTGCTGGTCAGCCGCATTTTGCTGAAGTATGAGTATGATGAGGACGCCGAAAGAAAAAAAAGGGCGCGCCGATATCCCCAGATGAAAAAGGTGACAGACGGCGGCGCACGGGAGACGAAAAAGGGAAAGAGTTTCTTCTTCGGCAGTTCTCAGCGAAGTGAAGCGCAGCAGCTGCTGGAAGCACGCAGACGCGCCGCGGAAGACGCTGCGGATTTGGACGCT
>CADBNX010000144.1 GCA_902796115.1 uncultured Eubacteriales bacterium | reverse complement strand
GATTCAGATGGCAAAAAAGCTCCGGACACGGTTGGGGCGCTTCATCGGCTGTTCACAAGCTTACGTATCACGCCTGTACCGATCCCCCGTCAGCACGGAGAACAGTCCGTCCCCGTGCTTTCAAACTTGCATTTCCGGTTCTTTTACCTTACAATATGCTTTGATAATAAGCGGAGAGGAGGAAACGCAGTGCAGATCGCGGTTTGTGACGATGATGCCTTAAGTCTGCAGGCAGTTCTGGGCTTTGCCGAAGCCTGGAAAAGCAGAGACCCGCAGCGGGAGCAAACGATCCGCATCCATCCGTTTCATTCCTCGGAAGAACTCCTTGCCCAATGGAACAAGGGGACCGTGTTTGATATCCTGTTTCTGGACATCCGGATCCCGAATGAAATGAGCGGTCTGGAAGTGGCGCGCAGGATCAGGACGAACAACGATCAGGCGGTTATTGTTTTTACGACCGATTATTCCGAGTTCGTTTATGCCGGCTATGAAGTGGACGCGCTGCGGTATCTGAGAAAGCCCGTTGCGGCCGGCCAGGTGGAAGAATGCCTGAATATCGCTTACGGAAGATGGCTGCTGACAAAGGATCAAACCCTGCTGATCGGATCCGGCGGTCAGGAGAAAACGCTTCTTCCGCACCGGGAAATCCTGTACATGGAATCTCAGGGGCACTATACGAAGATATGGGATATCTACGGAAAGGAATACCGCTTCCGGATCGGCATTTCAGATCTCATGAAAAAGCTTCCGGAAGACCTGTTCGTGCTTTGCCATCGCAGTTATATCGTCAATCTGATGCATATCAGGAAACTGACCAGAAACATGGTCACGCTTTCCGACGGTCATGAAGTGCCGGTCGGCGCCGGGCAGAGATCGAATCTGGAAAACCGATTCATGACCTGGTATCAGGGGGCGGTCATATGAACGGATGGGCAGCGCTTGAAATAGGGATCAATATCTATCAGGGATTCCTGCTGATTTATTTTATCAACCGTGTCACCCACGCGGCAAAGCATCCCCTGTGGATCGATTGTACTTCGGTGGCGGTAATCTCACTGTTTCTGTCTTCCTATCTTTTTTTCGAGATCCCGTTCATCGATACCGTCGTTTTCATCATTCCCTTTCTTCATTCCCTGATCGTATCGAGGGACCGGTGGTACGCGAAGCTGTTCTGGTCCGCCGTACTCGCGGTGGTAACGATCGAAACGATCACGATCGTCAGCAATCTGCTCATGAATACGGCAGGCGTTTCCTGGGATACACTTCTTGGGGAGAATCAATACAGAATCCTGTACCTGCTCAGCAGCAATCTGAGCCTATTCCTCGTGCTCTTCCTGACGGCAAAACTCTTCGGCGGGAAGCGGACGGTCACCGTATCCTCATTCCTCGTCTTTCTGGTCCTGAATGCGCTGCAGCTGTTTTCAATCGAACTCATCTTCAAAGTCAGCACGGAGAACGGCATCGTAAATTTGAACCTGACCGCCGTGAGCATCTGTATTTTTCTGGCCTCCGTCGTTTCGCTGGTCCTCTATGAACTGATGGCGCATACCACGCTCCGGCGGCAGGAAGCGGAAGCAAAACTGCAGCTCCTCCAGCAGTCCCAGAACCATCAGACAGAACTCCGGAATATGTATTCCGCCATGCTGCAGTCCCAGCATGATCTTCGCCACCGGTACCGGATCCTGGAGGAACTCATCAAACAGAACAGTCTGAACAGCGAAAAAACGCGGTCGCTGCTGCAGGAAGGAAAACCGGACAGCGTCACGGAGGACCTGTTCTTCACCGGCAGCACCTCCGTCGACGCGCTGCTGACCGCGAAAAAGGCCACCATGGACGCGGAAAAGATCCGTTTTGAATACGTCCCCTATCCGTTGAGCGTTCTTCCGATCGCGGAAATGGATTTTTGCATCCTGCTGTCAAACCTGCTGGACAACGCGGTCGAAGCGGTCCGGCGCATACCGCAAAGCGCCGACAGCCGCGCCGTGTGCCTGAAATTTGCCCGTTCCCAGGACAATTTCATCGTCATATGCCAGAATGATTACCTTCCCTCCGGCATCCGCAAGGAGCAGCATAAATACCTGTCTTCCAAACCGGATCGGTTCCTGCACGGATACGGTCTGGAAAGCATCAAAAACACCTGTGAAGCGGCAGACGGGAGCTGTACCGTCATGCACGACGACCGGAAATTTACGGTCCGGATCATCCTGCCCGTGCAGGAAGGAAGCATTCAGAATAATGCCTGACCGGTAACGGATTCACTCATGGATCCGTGTGCTTCCCCGGTTCATCCCTGTGAAGGGAAGGCCTGTCGGGCATTGCGGCATGATACATGTCAATCAGGCGCGCCACCCCGGCATAATCAAAATCCGTCAGGCGTGTTTCAAAATCAGCCGACCATTGCCAGGTACCGCTGTGATCATGATAATCGTCGAACGTGTAAACGCCGTGACTCGCCCGGGCTGTCCAATCCCGGCCATTGGTCATGGATGTCAGATGCCAGGTGCCTTCCGTATACTCAAAGGTCATGAGCCAGCTTTCCCCGTAAGGCTCCTGCGTTTCCCGATTTCCGGCCATTTCCGGATAGTATTTGATCCGGATGGCATCGCCGTCGAGGTTCGGGTCCATATAGCAGAATGGCGGGAATGATTCCAGGATAAACGCCTGCCGCTCCGCATTGTTCATCAGGATCCAGACAGATGTAAGTCCCGTGTCTCCGTAGCCGGGTACCACGGCGCGAAGGATGCTCTCTTCCGCTTTTGTTTCCGACGGGGCATCCGTCGTCACCGTATCGGGTGACGGCCGTTTCGGTGCGCCGCATCGCGGGCAGGGCCAAAGGCTTTTATATGCTCCGCTGTTGATCTCGTCAAAGGGGATCGGGACCAGGGGCAGGTACTTCGGACTCACGGAAGGGCATTCAG
>CADBNX010000143.1 GCA_902796115.1 uncultured Eubacteriales bacterium | reverse complement strand
CCGTTGTTTTTGTCCGCGAAAACCCATTCCGGATCCTCCCCGAATACCGTCAGACAGCACTCGACCAGGTGCGCGGAATAAAACCAGAAGCCGCCGTACGGATTATCCATATTGACCGGCGCGGTGATGTCCCCGCCGAGCACATCCTGCTCCTGCGCTGCTTTTTTCAGCGCGGCGACCTCCCGCATCAGCTTCACGCCGCTCCCGCCGATGAGCCGGGAACCCGTTTTGCGCGCAAGCGCGATCATCTGCTCCGCCTCTTCGACGCTGCGCGTGAAGGGTTTGTCAATGAACGCGGGCATGCCTTTTTCAAGGAAGGGACGCGCATAGGGAAAATGGTATTTCCCGTCCCGGGCCGTCACCATCACCGCGTCCACCCGGCCCAGCATATCCTCCGGGCTTTCCGCGATGAATTCGAGCCCGCCTCTTTCATATACCTTCCGGTTTGCCTCCGCGTCCGTGCCGAAAACGCCTGTCACGCGGATATCCTCAAATTCTCCCCTGTACGCTTCGTTCACACCGTTGAAAATCTCGGCGAACGCCAGCGCGTGTGAGTTTTCGCTTCCCAGGATCCCGATGCGGTACATCTTTCTTCCCCTCCTCTTTATGCCCATTGAGACAGCGGATTCTGCCTGTGCACTTCTTCGAACAGATCGATCTGCGTCAGCAGTTTTTCAGGTTTGATGACAAGCTCCTTACCCTCCCGCAGATGATTCCAGATCGTATCGTAATAGCACTTGACCGCGGAATCAAAGGACGTGCCGGAGATGTCCTCCTCCGTGTCGATCCACTTGAGTTCCTCCCGGCAGTAGCTCGGCGTGCCGTCCGGTTTTTCGAGCGATTCCAGGATCAGATGCTGCGGCGGCGCTTCCTCCGGCTTAAAATACCGCATCTTCAGGTGATTCATGCCGGCCTTCAGCGTGCCCTGACTGCCCTGAATATGATACAGGCAGTCGGAAAACGCGTCGCAGCTGGAGATTTCCAGATCGATCAGCGGCTTTCCGGGCGCCATCAAAAGCACCTTGCAGTAATCCTCCGCGTCGCCGAAGGTATTCACCCGGTCCAGCTTCGATACCACCGTGGGCAGGGTATCCATATCCAGGATGTCCAGCGCCTGCTCCAGCGGATGCGGCCCGGTATTGCGCAGGCTGCCGCCGTAAAAGCGCTGCACGCACTGCCAGTCCCAGCGCCTGCCGAAGGAAGAAAAGCGGATGCTGATCTGGATGATGCGTCCCAGTACGCCGGAATCCATGATCTCACGGATGCGGCGGTAGTACGGCGCGAAATGGGACTGCTGGAACACGCAGAGCATCACGCCGTTTTCTTTTGCGGTGCGGATCATCTCCTCGCATTCCGCCCGGTGCGCGGAAAACGGCTTTTCCACCACCACATTCAGCCCGTGACGCAGCAGATCCATCGTGACCGGATAATGCTCATGGGAGAAGGTGCTGTTCACCACAAGGTCGATATCCTTCCGATTGAAAAACTCCCGGTAATCCGCGTACACCTCGCACCCGTATTCCTCGCGTGCGCGTGCGCGGCGGCCTTCGATCAGATCCGCGACCGCGACCACCTGAAACTTCGTATTGGCCGGACTGCGGAAAAACGCGCCGTGGATGTCCCTGCCGCTCCTGCCCTGTCCGATGATCGCCACTCTGATTCTGTCGCTCATGTTTTCACTCCTTCCGCCGTCTGACGGCGCGATGATTATAGATGATTATAAAGGAACATCGTCCGCATTCCGGCTGTTCCGTCTTCAGCCCCGTTCACAGAAAACAAGGATCACAGGAAATCCGCCGCGCTGTCCGGATCGCAGTAAAGCGCGGCGTCCGGATGCCGCCGCATCACGGTCGCGGGGACTTCGGGCCCGATTTCGCCGCACAGCGTGGCGCGCACCGCCGCGCGCTTGGTGGCAGCCGGCACGGAGCAGAACAGGTGTCCTCCCGCGAACAGCGTCGGCACGGTCAGCGTCAGCGCGAACCGCGGCACATCGTCAAGGGACGCGAAGCACCCGTCGTTCACCTGCTGCTGCCGGCACACCTCGTCCAGCTTCACCTTTTTCACGGTCTCAGGATCCGCAAAATCCGCCACGCCGGGATCATTGAACGCGATATGCCCGTTTTCCCCGATCCCGAGCACCACGATATCCACCGGGCCCGCTTTCAGGAGCGCCGTATACCGGGCGCACTCCGCGTCCGGATCCTTCGCCCCGCCCTCCAGGTAGTGCACACTTCCGAACGGCGCCCTGTCAAACAGATGCTCCCGCAGATAATTGCCGAAGCGCTGCGGCGCGTCCGGAGCAAGCCCGACATATTCATCCATATGGAACGCGTCCACCCGCTCCCAGGGAAAGTCCTCCGCAAGCAGCGCGGCAAGCGTTTCATTCTGGGAAGGCGCCGCCGCGAAAATCATCCGGATGCGCTCCTTTTCCCCGAGGATACGCCGCATACAGGCTGCTATATCCCTCCCGGCAGCTTCACCCATTTCGGCACGGCTCGCGCATACTTTTACTTTGAGTTCATCCACCGTCCATGTTTTCGGAAACTTCATCAAAAAACCGCCTCCATCTTTCCGAAATCTTGCTTAACTATACCACAAAACCGGCCGCGGTGCAATTTGACGCAGAAAAAAAGCTTGCCTGTTTTGCGAATCTGGTGTATGCTGTAGGCAATCAGGAATACGCGCGTGTGACGGTCTGACCGCCATGTGCGCCTATGATTGAAGGAGGAACCCATGAAGGAAAGCGGCAGACTGATTGCGAATCAGGAAAAAATGAACCCCGAAACCGCGCGGCAGCTGCAGAAGATCGGCGAGGCGTTCTGCCTGGAAGGGCCGTTTTTTTCCTATGAAGAAATCAGCCAGGGCAATGTCAATCACACCTACAAGGTGAATTATATCCGGGATGACGGCACCGGTATGGCGCAGATCAAGAGCTATCTGGTACAGGAGGTGAATACCTACGCGTTCCGCAATCCGGTCGAGCTGATGGAAAACATCGACCTTGTCACCGGGTACATCCGGGATCACGCGAACGGCCTCACACTCCATTTTCACCACACGGACGAACGGAAAACCTATTACGTGGAAGGAAACCGTTTCTGGCGCATCTGCAATTATATCCCGTCCGTCACCTTCGATACGACGGACGACATGCGCGTGATCCGGAATACGGGCAAGGCGTTCGGCGAATTCCAGAATACCCTCAGCGGCTTTGACGCGAGCCGCCTTCACTATACCATTCCGGATTTCCATAACACGCGCAAACGCTATGAAACCCTGATCCGCGACGCCGCGTCCGACCCCTGCGGCAGGGTGGGCAGCGTCCGGGAAGAGCTGGACTACCTTCTGTCTGTACAGGATCAGGCCTGCATGATGACGGATATGTTTGAACGCGGCGAACTGCCGCTTCGCGTCACGCACAACGATACCAAGATCAACAACGTGCTGTTTGACGAAAACACCATGGAAGCCCTGACCGTCATCGATCTTGACACCGTGATGCCGGGTCTTGCGGGGCATGATTTCGGGGACGCGGTGCGCTTCGCCGCCAATTTTGTGGAAGAGGACTGCCCGGACGCCGAAAAGGCAGGGCTGGACCTGAACGTATTCTGGGCCTTCGCGGAAGGCTTCCTCGGCAAAACCGCGTCCACCCTGACCGAAAATGAGATCGCCACCCTTGGGCTGAGCGGATTCGTTCTGGCCTGCGAGCTGGCGACACGGTTCCTCGATGACTATATCCTGGGGGACCGGTATTTCAAGATCCGCAGCAAGGATCATAACCTGATCCGCACCCGCTGTCAGATCGCGCTGGCAAAGGACATGCTGGCAAAAATGGACGCGATGAACGGCATCGTGGATGCGTGTGCCCGAAAATACGGAAACAGATAATCAGCGGGAGGAACAAGATGGAACACAAAAGAACCCTCCTTGTCATGGCAGCCGGGATGGCGTCCCGTTACGGCGGCAACAAGCAGATCGATAAGGTAGGTCCCCACGGAGAGATCCTGCTTGATTATTCGGTTTACGACGCGCTCCGCGCCGGGTTTACCAAAATCGTATTCGTCATCAAGCAGGATATGTACAATACATTCCGCACGCTTTGCGGCAACGCGGTCGAGCGCCACATGGAGGTTGCGTACTCCTTTCAGGATTATTCCTCCCTGCCGCCTTCCTTCGTACCGCCCACAGGCCGCATAAAGCCCTACGGAACGGTGCACGCGGTGCTCTGCGCGCGCGGCGCCGTCAGCGGGCCTTTTGCCGTGATCAACGCGGACGATTATTACGGCAGGGACGCGTACCGGGTGATCTCCTCCCCCCTGGAGACGCTCGAGGGCAAAAACGCGCTGATGGTATCCTACGCGCTGAAAAACACCCTGTCCGAAAACGGCACGGTCACACGCGGGATCTGCGAACGGGATCAGGATGGCTGCCTGAGGAAAATCACCGAAACCTACCATATCCGCCGTACAGACGACGGTCTGATCCGTGACCTGCAGGAGGAAGGAGAAAGCCCCGTCCTCGCGCCCGACGCGCCGGTGTCCATGAATATGTGGGGCTTTTCCACCGATTTCTTCCCGCTTGCGGAACGGGACTTCCGCCTGTTTCTGGAAAACCCGAAGGCCGATCCGATGAAAAAGGAATTCGTACTCCCCGCCGCCGTGGACAGCTGGATGAGAAACGACGGCCTGAAGGTGAGGATGATCCCGACGGACGCGAGCTGGTTCGGCATGACCTATCGGGAAGACAGGGAAACGGTTTCGCAGTGCCTCGCGCGGCTTCACCGGGAAGGAGTGTACCCGGATTGTCTTTTCCCGTGACACGGAACGGAATCAGGAAGGAAATCGACGCGTCATGAGCAATATGCTGGATTACCTGCGCTGGCGGGGCGATCTGGAACTGACCCGGGATCCGTTCGGGGAAGTGGACGGACTCGTTTTTTCGGAGCTGAGCTATTTCAGACTGGAGTCTGTTCCTTCTCTTGCCCTGCCCGTCCCCCTCAAAGAGCTCCCTTTCCTGCTTCGGGGCAGGGATTTTGCGAAAAGCCGCTCCGCGGAGCAGGACAGAACCCTGCTGGAGCTCCTCGCATCGGGCCGCCGCTTCCGGGAAGCCCTGTTATGTGAATATACCCACGAACTGGACGATAACATCGGCATGCAGTTTGCCGCCATGACCTTTCTTCTGCCGGATCAGACGCTCTTCCTCGCTTTCCGCGGAACGGACGGCACCCTGACCGGCTGGAAGGAAGATTTCTCCATGGCGTTTTCACCGGCCGTACCCGCGCAGCAGATGGCACAGGACTATACCGCCTCGATCGCCGGACAGATCGATCTGCCCCTGCGCCTTGGCGGGCATTCCAAGGGCGGGAACCTGGCCGTGTACGCCGCGGCAACGGTTCCGGAGGAGGTCCGGAGGCGCATCCGTTCCGTATGGACCTACGACGGTCCCGGCCTGAACCCGGAAGTTTTTCACAGCGCTTCCTATGCCGCCGTTGAGGAGCGTATTCACTCCTATGTGCCGGAAGCGTCCGTCATCGGCATGCTGCTGATGCATCCGGAAAAATACGTGACGGTCAAAAGCGACAGCGGCGGCATCGCGCAGCACTACCCGTTCACCTGGCAGACCATGGGGCCCTCATTCGTGCACGCGCGTGAGCTCACGGAAGGGAGCCGCAGCATGGAGAACGCGACCGCGCAGTGGCTGCGCAGCGTCAGTGAAAGCGAGCGCCGGGAATTCGTGGACGCGCTTTTCCGCGTGCTGGAAACAAGCGAATCAAACAAAATCGGCCCGGAAATGCTGATCGGCTTCCTGAAAAACCCCGCGGCGCTTACCGGTGCCATCCGGCAGATGAGCCCCCAGGTGTGGCAGAACCTGCTTCGTCTGCTTCAGGCGCTGATCGGCCCGAATACGAAATAACCGTTTCTTGAAAGGATGGAGCGCAGGATGCAGGATACCGTATATACCACAGGCACCCCGGAAGACCGGGAAGCGATCATCGACTTTGGCAACATGGTGTTTTCACAGACCCGGGTACCGCATGATTTCAAGGCCCTGCTCCCGAAAACCTACGCGGACGGGCAGACGGGCATCGAGGAATGGCATTATCTGGCGAAGCAGAACGGAAAAATCGTCGGCCTGGTCGCCTGCCGTCCCACGCCGCTGGTCATTGCCGGAGAAACCCTCGACTGCGGCTATATCGGCACGGTTTCCGTGCACCTCTACCATCGCGGCGAAGGGCATATGAAAGCCCTGATGAAGCTGATGCTGGACACGGAAAGAAAACGCGGCAGGGATATGCTCATCCTCGGCGGCAAGCGCCAGCGCTACAATTATTTCGGTTTTGAACGGGCGGGCACCGAGCTGAAGTGGCAGATCACGCCCACCAACATCCGGCACACCTGCGGCGAGCTTGATGCCGGCGGCATCAGTTTCCCGGAAATCGTGTCGCAGGACGATCCGCTGCTGGATCAGGCAAAAGCCCTGTCCGATTCGCTCCCCATCCACGGTGTCCGGCCGCGCGGGGATTACCTGCTCTTTATGCATTCCTGGCGAAGCCACCTGCGCGCCGTCATGATCGACGGCGTGTTTGCGGGCTATATGATGGGAGAAATCACGGAGCTTGCGCTGAAGGATGAGAACGATCTGCCGCGGGTGCTCAAAGCGTTTTTCGCTCAGACCGATTCCGAAAGCGTGACGCTGGCCTGCAATCCCGTGGAGAAGGAGCGCATCGCCATTCTGAGCACCATCGCGGAAACCTGCACCCTCTCCCCTTCCAAAATGGTGCAGGTGTTTGACTGGGTGCGCACGCTCCGCGCCCTCCTTCGCCTGCAGGCAAGGATCCGCCGCCTTGAGGACGGTATCATGACTTTCCTGCCGGAAGGCAGCCGCGCCTTTACCGTCCGGGTAAAGGACGGGGTACCGGAGGTGTACCTGGATACCCGGAAGCCCGATCTCACGCTTCCCGCGCTTGAAATGGAGCGGCTCTTTTTCTTCCTGCCGTCCGCCCTGTCGCATCCGCTTCCCTTCGGCTGGGCGCCCCTGCCCTTCACGATATCGGGAGCGGATACGTTCTGAAACGCGGTTTTCCGGTTTTCCTTCCGGTGTGAAGGAAAACCGTTTCAGTTTATACACCTGCAATTCAGTATCAAAATAAACAACTGTATCAAAAGCAACATTTACCGTTTTCCCGATACCGTTTATAATATGCCGGAAGGGGGCAGCGGCGGATCCGGGAAAACGGGGATCTTTCTGTGTTTTTAAGGGATGCAGACATGTTCCGGCGCACGCGTGAAACGCCCGGGGCATGCTGCCGCAAAAAAGCCCCGCCGGGACGGATTATTCCCCTGCAGCGATCAAACGAAACGGGAGGAAAGGAACATGAAAAGCGTACTGATCATCGGCGCGACGGGCGCCATGGGGTCGTATCTGACGGAAAAACTTTCAGGGGAAGGGCACGAGGTGTATGCCGTTTCCCTGGACAGAATGGAATCCGCCCTTCCCAATCTTCACTATATCCAGGTTAAGAACGCCCGGGATCCCGAAACCGCCCGGGAACTGGCACGGAAGCACTATGACGCGATTGTGGACTTCATGATCTACAATTCCGTCTCTTTCCGGGAGAATTCACCCATCTTCATGGAAGCGGCCGACCAGTATGTGTATCTCTCTTCCTGCCGTGTTTACGCCAACGAGGCGAACCCCATCGTGGAAAGCTCTCCCCGCCTGATCGACGTGACCAGCGATCGCCAGCTGCTCTTCTCCGACGATTACTGCATGCACAAGGCGCGCGGTGAGAATTTCCTGCGGAACTGCCGCTTCCGCAACTGGACCATTGTCCGTCCTTCCACCACCTATTCCAGAAAGCGCTGCCAGCTGCTCACCCTGGAGCGGACAAAGCTGCTGGAGTGCATCCGGTCGGGAAAACCCGCGCTCCTTTCGGAACCGGCCAGGCATATTCCCGCCTCCCTCACCTGGGGCAAGGATGTGGCGGACATGATCGCCGGCCTGCTCTTCCGGGAGGATACGCTCTGTGAGGATTATAACGTCACCTCCTCGGAATGCCGCACCTGGGAAGAAATCGCCGGGTACTACGCGGATCTGTTCGGGCTGAAATACGAATGGGTTTCCGAAGAAGAGTACCAACGCTTCCGTGATCCCGCATTCGATCCCGAAAAGAGCCTTGCCGCCGTCTGGCAGCTGAAATACGCCCGGATGTTCAACCGCGTTTACGACAACAGCAAGATCCTGAACGCGACGGGGCTGAAACAGGAAAACTTTCATACCCTCTATGAAGGCCTGAAACACGAAAGAGCGACCATCCTGGCCGATGATTAAGGAGGCTGTTCCGGTATGAAAGCGATGCTGACCGATGAAAAGTGCAGTCTTTGCTGGCAGGAAGTGGAAACCCCCGCGCCGGGAGACAGGGAAGTGCTGATTGAGGTCCACGCCGCGGCGCTGAATAGGGCAGATCTGCTGCAGCGGCAGGGAAAATACCCTTCTCCCCCCGGCTGTCCGCCCTGGATGGGACTGGAGATTGCCGGCGTCGTATGCCGCACCGGCCCCGGCGTCACCCGCTGGAAATGCGGCGACCGGGTATGCGCCCTGCTCGGCGGCGGCGGATACGCGGAATACGCGGCCGTTCATGAGGGCATGGTCATGCCGATTCCCGCCGGTCTCTCCTTCGTGCAGGCAGCCAGCCTGCCGGAAGCCTACGCCACCTGCTATCTCAATCTTTTCCGGGAAGGCGCGCTCCGACCGGGAGAGACGCTCTATTTCCCGGCCGGTGCCAGCGGGCTTGCCAGCGTCGGCATCCCCATGGCGAAGGCGTTCGGCGCCTATGTGATCACCAGCGTGCTTTCCGAAAGCATCAAAGAAAAAATCGCGCCGCTCGGCGCGGACCGTGTCATCGTATCCACCGCGGAAGATCCCGCGCAGGTGATCGCCGAGGAAGCGGAGCGGGGCCATCCCGTCGACGTCGCGGTCGACTGCCTGGCAGGCGAAACGATCGGTCAGTGCTTTCCCTATGTGAACGAAGGGTGCCGGTGGGTGCTGATATCCACCCTGGCAGGCACCGTTGCCAGTATCCCGCTGCGCGCCGTGCTGACCAAGGGGATCGTATTCAAGGGCAGCATGCTCCGCAAGCGCTCCGTGGAAGAAAAGAGCGGCATTCTGGCCGATCTGGTGCGGAACATCTGGCCGCTGCTTGAAAACGGCACGCTGCGTCCCTCCATTTACCGGGTGCTGCCCATTACGGAAGCGGAGCAGGCCCACGCGATCCTGGAGCGGGGGGAAAACATCGGCAAAGTCGTGCTTGAGGTACGGCATTCCGCCTGACGGTCACGCCCGCGTGCGTTTCGCGCGGGATGAGCCGGAAGCAAAAAAAGAGAGGAATATACATATGGAGAGAATCAAAATCGCCCAGCTGGGAATCGGCCATAATCACGGCTCGGCAAAAATGAAGGCCTTCAGGGCATTCCCCGAACTGTTTGAAGTGATGGGCGTCTGCGAGCCGGACCCTGTGTGGCTCGAAAAGCGGAAAAGCCTGCCCGAATATGAAGGGCTTCCTTTCATGACGGAAGAAGAGCTCCTCTCCATTCCGGGGCTTCAGGCCGTCTGCGTGGAAACGGACGTCAAAGACCTGGACGCCGCGGCGCTCAAATGCCTGGAGCGCGGGTACCATATCCACCTGGATAAACCCGGCGGGGAAAACTTCCGCGAATTCAAACATCTGATGCTGCTGGCGAAACAAAAAAACCTGGTGGTGCAGATGGGCTATATGTATCGTGTGAATCCCGCCTTTCAGTATGCCCTGAATCTGGTCCGGGAAGGCAAACTGGGAAAGATCTTTGAAATCGACACCCAGATGAGCACCGCGCATTCCGCGGAATACCGCCGCTGGCTCGGCTCCTTTGCCGGCGGCGACATGTATATTTTCGGCTCTCACCTGATGGACCTGATCCTGCAGCTCAAAGGCACCGGCTACAGCAAAATCACATCCTTCATCCGTCATACCCTCCCCGAAGAGGCGGACTGCGCCGACAGCACGCTGGCGGTGGTCGAATACCCGGACGCCGTCTGCACCATCCGCACCACCAGCGTAGAGGTGAACGGCTACGGCAGACGGCAGCTGGTCATTTGCGGTACGGAAGGCACCGTGGAGATCAAGCCGTTCGAAAACCCGACCGTGATGTCCGTTTCGTTCGCAAAGGATCAGCCCGCCACCTATCAGGACTGCAAACAGTTTGTCGAGGTGCCCGAACTGACCGGCCGTTATGATCCCATGATACAGGATTTTGCCGCGTTCATCCGCGGAGAAAAAACGAATCCCTGGGATCCCGATTATGAAATCACGCTGCATAAGGCGATCCTGGAAGCGTGCGGCCTGCCCACGGAATAAAGAGCATCCTTCGGACAGGGACGGGGCTGTTATGCGGCAGCCCCGCGTTTCATATCAGATCGTGTCCGGCGGAGAGAAACACATCCCCCTGTCATATTCTTCATATCGGTCATTGAAGGACGGTGATTCCATGTACGGCATTGAAATCAGACGCGAACTGCATATGCATCCCGAGCTTCGGTTTGACTTGCCCTATACGCTGGGCGTTGTCCGGCGCGAACTGAACCGGTTCGGCATTCCGTTCAGCGAAGCCTACGGCAAAAGCAGCATCGTCGCCACGCTGGCTGAAGATCAGCCCGGCAAGGCGCTGGCCATCCGGGCGGATATGGACGCCCTGCCCATCGCCGAAGCCAATTGTGTGCCCTACAAATCACTGAATGAAGGGAAAATGCACGCCTGCGGACACGATGTGCACACAGCGGTCCTGCTGGATACCGCACGGAAGCTGAGCGCCTTCCGCACCCGGCTGAACCGGCCCGTCATGCTGATTTTCCAGGCCGCCGAAGAAAGCGGCGGCGGCGCCAGGCTCATGGCTGAGGACGGCGTGCTCCGTGATGTGGAAGAAATCGTCTCGCTCCACGCGAACGCGGAAGAAGTCGGCACCGCTTATTTCATGGACGGCCCCTGCAATGCCGCGTGCGCGCTGCTTAAACTGGATTTTACCGGAAAAAGCGCCCATTCCAGCATGCAGGCGTCCGGCCGCGACGCGATCCTGATGGCCGTGCATACGCTGTCCGCGATCGAGAGCTATCTGGCCAAATGCTTCCAGGCCGGCTCTGTGGTGCTGTTCAACGCCGGAAAGATCGAAGGCGGCACGGCAGGGAACATCATCGCCGAACACTGCACGGTTTCCTGCCACGCCCGTTCGTGGGAAGACGGCCTGCTTGACAGACTGATCGAAGCTGTCGGGACCATCACAAAAAACGCCGCGGAAATGTTCGGCGGGACGGGCGTCATGACTGTGTCAGGCAAAACGCCTGTTCTGGTTCAGGATCCGGGGGTAACGTCGCGCCTCCGGAAAGCGGCGGAAGAAATCCTCGGAAAGGAAAACGTGCATGATATGAAGCGTGT
>CADBNX010000142.1 GCA_902796115.1 uncultured Eubacteriales bacterium | reverse complement strand
CGCACATCGATGATCCCGATCCCTCGGATTTCCATGAAGTGGCGTATGGTTTCCGGCGCTTCGCCGACCAGATGGGATTCGTTGATTTTTTTGACGTTCACCACATCGTCCGCCACCAGCTGATGCCCGCGCTTGACAAGCTCAAGCGCGGTTTCGCTCTTGCCGACTCCGCTTGCTCCCGTGATTAGCACACCGATGCCGTATACATCCAGCAGGACGCCGTGCAGCGTCGAGGTGGGCGCAAGGCATTGGCTCAGATAGGTGATCGCGGCTACGGAAAGCTTGGTTGTCATCTGATTCGTCGCGTACAGGGGAATGTTGTGTTTGCACGCGAGATCGACCATCATATCCGGAGGCGTCATGCCGCGGCAGATGATCACGCACGGGAGATCATAGGAAAAGTACTTTTCCAGGCGCTGCCGGAGCAGGTCTTCCGGAAGGGACTCCAGATAGCTCATTTCCACAAGGCCTACTACCTGCGGGCGCTCCCAGGCAAAATACTCATAATACCCGACGAACTGCAGGCCGGGACGGTTGAGGTCCGCGGAGCTCAGATCCCACTGGGTCTTTGTGGAGGGGGAGAGCTGACGCAGGGATAATTCTTTCACAAAATCCTGGACGGATACCAGCATGGCGTACTCCTTTATGGGTTGGCGGCAGGCACAAAGGGCTGAACGGCACCGACGTCGGACACATACGGGCTGAGTCTGAAATTGGAATCGCGCTGAATCATTTCGATCACCTTGTCCGCGGCTTCTCCGTCCACCGGGATCGGACGGTAATCGTTATAATCCGGGGAGCCGGAATACTGGGCCGGGATGATGTTCAGCCGATGGCCGAGGTAAGTCCCGTCCGGTGAAAACCAGAAGGTCACCTGCGCAAGCATGGTATAAAGCGCGCGCATGTTTTTGTTGCCGCCGAAAACAAAATTGCCGAGGCTGTAAACCACGGTTGCGTTATCCCGGACGGAGACGCCCTGTATCACGTGCGGATGGTGACCGACGACTACGCTGATGCCGTTTCGGATGAAGAAATTGGCCAGCTTTTCCTGCCCCTCGTCATGAAACGCGCTGTATTCCACACCGCCGTGCATGACGCCCACCAGCACGCTGCAGCCGGCTTCCTTCAGTGCTTCGATGTTTCGCTTCAACTGTTCCGAATGCAGGTACCTGCCGTCGATATTGTATCCCCAATAGGATGTATAGATGGATACGAATCCGATTTTGATGCCGTCCTTCTCATATATATAACCCTGATTTGCGTATTCGGTTGTGGCAAACCATTCGACGCCGGCACCTTCGAGCGCGGCGACCGTGGAACGGATGCCGGGAGCGTCGTAATCTTCCGTGTGATTGTTGGACAGAGAGACCGCTTCGACGCTTGAAACGGGAAGGATCCCGACGAAATCGACGGATGAACGGAAATTGTAGGTTTTCGGGACTTTGTTTGCTTCGTAATTGTAAAATACGCTTTCAAGATTCGCCACCGTCAGATCGTCTTCACGCAGGATATCGATCACGCCGGAAAAGGGATAATCGTATCCGTGCTCGTGGATATAGGAATCGAAGGAAGTGGGATTCTCCCTTTCCCTTTCCTCACACCCCAGGGTGCAGTCTCCCAGAAAGGTGACGCAGACCGATACGGCGTCCTCCGGGATTTCATCGGGGACGGAAACTTTCTCTTCCGACACGGCGGAAGAGCAAAAAAGAAAGGTGAGCAGGAAGGTGAAAAGAAGGACAAACTTTCTTCGCATCAAAGGGACCTCACTCTCAACAGGATAACATACAAATGATACCTTCACAGAGCGAATCTGTCAATGAGAAATCGGGCCGATCGGGGCAAAACAGACGGATTTTGGCAGTTATTTTGCTTGACAATTCGCGTCTGTCAGAATATACTTGACACAAAATCAGGAAAGGTGGTGGCAGCGAATGGATGACGGCGGCAGATGCACATTAAGCGATGCTGTTCCCCGATCGTGCCAGCTGGCTTTATTTGCTGCCCGAGCCGAATAGCAGCTTAATCCAGCATCAGAAAACGTCGTTTTCCTGGGTCTTTCTCTCTTTGTGCTGAAAGCAAACATCAAACAGGAAAGCTGGTGTATTCCGATGGAATGGAATCAAATTGAGGAAAAACTGCGCGATTTGCTGGACAGGGGACTGCACAGCGAACTGCGCGGAGCGCTGATGGTGCAGAATCCGGTTGACATCGCGGCGTTTCTGGAGGGGCTGGACCGCGAGAAAATGCTGCTGCTTTTCCGCGTCCTGCCCAAGGATATTTCGGCTGACGTGTTCAGCTACATGTCCGCGGACGCGCGTCAGACCCTGATCGAATCGATCGGGGACAATGAAATCCGCAGCCTGATCAGCGACATGTTTCTGGACGACACGGTGGACTTTCTGGAAGAACTGCCGGCAAACGTCGTCAAGCGGGTCCTGCAGAACACGGACGCGCAGACCCGGAATCTGCTGAATACCTTCCTGCAGTATCCGGAAAATTCCGCCGGTTCGATCATGACGATCGAATACATGGAAGCACATACGGGCGATACGGCTGCCCGGACGATGGCGGAAATCAAGCGCGTCGGCATCGATAAGGAAACCATTTACACGATCTATGTGATCGACAGGGAGCGGCACCTGTGCGGATCGCTCGCCCTGCGCAAGCTGATCCTTGCCGCGGATGATGCGCCGATCGAGAGCATCATGACAGAAAACCCGGTATCCGTGACGACGACCGACGACCAGGAAAAAGTAGCCGCGCTGGTGCGCAAATACGACTTGCTTGCGATCCCCGTAGTGGACAAGGAAAGCCGCCTCGTCGGTATCGTTACCGCGGACGATGTCATGGACGTTATCCAGGCGGAGAACACGGAAGACTTCGAAAAGATGGCGGCTCTGACACCTTCCGAGGATTCCTATCTGCACACTTCCCCGATCAAACTGGCGCTGAACCGGATCCCATGGCTGCTGCTCCTGTCCATCGCGGCCATCTTTACCGGGATGATCATCACCAATTTCGAAAACCTGCTGCAGAACGCGGACGTGATCCTCACGGCGTGCATCCCCATGCTGATGGATACGGGCGGCAACTGCGGCGCGCAGGTATCCACCCTGATCATCCGCGGTCTCGCGCTGAATGAAATCACGTTCCGCGATATTTTCAGGATCCTGTGGAAGGAATTCAGGGTCGGTCTGCTCGTAGGACTGGTATTATCCGTATTCACATTCCTGCGGGTGCTCCTGATCAACCAGGCGGGCGTGCTGATTGCAGGCATCGTGGCGGCTTCCCTTTACTGCACGGTACTTCTGGCCAAGGCGATCGGCTGCTGCCTGCCGCTGCTGGCAAAGAAAGTTCATCTGGACCCTGCACTGATGGCGAGCCCGCTGATCACGACCATCGTGGACGCGACTTCACTGACGGTTTACTTCAGCATCGCCACCGCGATGCTCGGAATCAGGTAAAGCTGATCCTGTATACCCCGCAGATCCGGAACAGGGCTGTGAAACGGGATTTCCGATCCCGGTTTTCACAGCCCTGTCTGCGTGATTCCGAACGCCGCGCGGAGTGCGGGTTACGGTTTTCTCATGATCCGGTACGTACCGCTGCCGTAATCCACGTCAATCACCGTTCCGTCTGAAAACGTGGTGCGGTATTGCCCGTCACCGGTTTTTTCGTGCTTTTCCATGAACCGGTACTGCAGATCCTTCAGGATTTCATATTCCCGGTACGCCTGACTGATGGCTTCCGCGGTCCTCTCCGTTTCTTCCGGGGTATCGGTATGCAGATCCAGGTCGCCCATCCAGTTTTTCTCATCCCCGAACTTGCTGTAAATGTACAGCAGCGGACGGCTGCCCCATTCGAGAACCCGCAGGTGTTCATCGGTCCGTTTGATGGGATAATTGACGGTTTCCGATGTCGCGTTGGACGGTACGATGCCGTGGTACACCAGTTGGAAGAAGGGGATCCCCTCGTCGAACAGCGGATGGTCTTCCGGCGTGATATGGGTTTTGAAGGAGGTGTAGAGCACGTAATCCACGTCGGAATTCATAAAGTCAAACCATCCTTCGGACTGAAACCCGCCGAAAAGCTCCCGGCTGTAACGGGCGATTTTGCGGTAGTACTCACGCGCCTGCTTCCGGGTCACGGGATGATCCGGGTGATAACATTTATCTGCCTTGATGATGGTGAGTACGTCGTCATAGAAGAGTCCCCGGAATCCATAAGCGCGGATTTTCGGAAAATCGTTCAGCACATAGTGCTCATAGGAGGTTTTGGCACACAGGCTGTAGGGGAGCCCTCCGCTGAGACCGGTTTTCCGGTAGCCGCCGCGCAGCATGGGACGGATGCCGCCGTCTTCGGTCTTCTCATATCCCAACAGGTTTGCATCCCAGTTATCCGCGACTTCATAGGCGCAGGTCGTCGCAACATGGCAGGTCATCAGATAACCCATGTCGAGCGCCTTGCGGATGAGCCGCTTCATTTCCTCCTGTGTGCCATAGCGCGGGTCGGAAGGGAGCTGCTGCGGAAAACGGCCGTCGTGCCCGCCTTCCCCCCAGCCGACCAGGCAGATCTCGGCATTTTTGACGCCTTTTTCCTGCAGGCGGTCCAGCAGGGAAGAAACGGTTTTGATATCGCACGCTACCTTCATGGGCGGCTCGGTTTCCGGGGTCTGATGCAGCACGGGGGAGGGAACCGGTTTCCAGCCCATTCGGATGCGCAGTTCCACTCCCTCCACGGCCTGTTTGAGGACCGGATTGGTCCGAACCCGCTCTTTCAGGGGAACACAGCCTTTCTCCCGCATCTGGTACGCCCGGTAATAGCGCGCCATTTCGGAATAGTCAGCCCATGGTTTGCACCGGAAGCGGACGGTCATGTCCTCATCCGGTTCGTCCCCGTCCAGCTGAAAGACGGGGAATAATTCATACTGACCATCCTGAAAGCGGGCAGTCAGGTACGCGTCGCTGTCCATGCCGGTGACGTAGAAGAACACGGCGTTCGCGCAATCCACGAACCCGCCGAGGGGCATGGCGCCGATGCAGGATTCAAAGGAGCATGCCGGTCTGTCTTCCCGGAAGCGGGTCAGGACGATGCCGCGCCCGGCGTTGGTGGAATAGAACATGGCGCCCTCGCTTCCCGCCGCTGCGCGGGTCAGCGGGGAGCGGAGTTCCGCTTTTTCACAGGGAAACGAGGTGAACCAGCTTTTCGGTATCGTGACGCGGTATTCATCCTCTTTCAGGATCACCTCCGGCTCCAGCACGACCGGGCTGCCGGACAGGGGATAAAGCGTCGCCTCGAAATGCACATTCATTGGCCGTACCTCTACTTCCAGTCTTTGTTGTACGGCAGCAGGCAGATTTCCACCCCGCTGTCCACGTTCAGTTCACTTCCCGTGATCGAGGCGGCCTGATCGCTGCACAGGAACAGACAGGCGTTTCCGATCTCTTCGGGGGTGGTTTCCCGGCCGGTCGGCCAGTTTTTTCTTTTGGCAGCCAGCTCATCCGGGGACAGTGTCTCAAGACGGTCGACCCGGATGGCTCCGGCGATCAGGGTATTGCAGCGTATGCCGTCCCGGGCCAGTTCCAGCGCGATGCCGCGGGAGACGGAATTGATGGCAGCCTTGCTTGCCGCGTAGGCCATCATGCGCGGAACGGCGCCGTGGGACTGGACGGAGGAAATCATGACGATGCTTCCTTTATGCTGCGGGATCATCATTTTTGCCGCTTCCTGGGCGGTAAAGGTATAACCGCTTACATTGGTCAGCAGCATTTCATTCAGGTTTTCCGGCGTCAGTTCCATGAAACTGTCTCTTGTCGAGATCATGGTTGCGTTGCAGACCAGCGCGTCCAGACGGGAAAAGTGCTGCCGTACCTTCGCAAAGCCCGCGGTGATCTGCTCCGGATAACGCTGATTGAACGCCACGCCGAGGACCCTGCTCTCAGGGAACTGTTCCCTGAGAGCAAGCTCTGTCTGACGCGCGTTTTCTTCGCTGCGGCAGGCTGCGATCACATCATACCCCGCGGCGGCGAATACTTTGATGATGCCCAGTCCCGTGTTCCGGTTGGAACCGGTTACCATAACAACAGGTCTTTCCATAACACCATCCTTCTTTTTCTGTTCGACGGAATGTTATTCGTCCCAGGTGGCGCCTTTTGCGGTAGAGGTGACGTTCTTGGCAAAAAGACGCAGGAACGGCTTGAATTTGGCGCTTTCCAGTTTCCAGTCCACTTTTTCAAAACGCTTTGCGATTTCTTCGTCGGAAACGTCCATATGGATGGAACGTTCATGCATATCCACCGTGATGGTGTCGCCTTCCTCCACAACGGCCAGCGGACCGCGGATCGCGGCTTCCGGCGCGACGTAACCGATGGAGAGCCCGTGGGTGCCGCCGGAGAAGCGGCCGTCGGTGATGATGGCTACCTTGTCAAACAGGTCGGTGCCGGCCAGCTCTTTCTGGAAGGTGAAGGCTGTCGTTCCGAAGCGTCCCTTGGGTCCGAGATAGCGGATCACGAT
>CADBNX010000141.1 GCA_902796115.1 uncultured Eubacteriales bacterium | reverse complement strand
TATCGAAGCCGGTCTGCGTTTCGCTATCCGCGAAGGCGGCCACACCGTCGGCGCCGGCGCCGTCACCCGTACGGTCGAAGCGTAATCCCCCTCCCCCGCGGCTTTGCCGCGGGGCGGGTTCCGATCATTGAAGAGAGGTGTTAAACCATGGCTGCGAAGGAAGCTCGCGCAAGCATCGTGCTGGCCTGCACGGATTGCAAACAGCGGAATTACAACACCAAGAAAAACAAGAAGAACACGGCTGAAAGAATCGAACTGAAAAAGTACTGCCGTTTCTGCAGAAAGCACACCTTGCACCGCGAAACGAGATAAGCGCGAAGGATGTGGAAAACATGGCTGAAGAGAAAACCGTAATGAAAGCAAAGGAGTCTTTCTTCGATAAAGTGAAGAAATTCTTCCGTCAGCTTCCCAAAAAGATTGCCCGTCCGTTCAAAAACATGTGGCATGAGCTGAAAAAGGTCACCTGGCCCACCCGCAAGGAGTGGCTCAACTGCACCCTGATCGTGCTCGCGTTCATGGTTTTCATGGGCATCATTATCGGTCTGTTGGATCTGGGTTCTTCCAAGCTCATCCAGCTGATCATTCAGTAACAGGAGATCGCCATGTCCGAAGACAGACCGGGTACGCTGGAATGGTATGTGATCCACACCTATTCAGGGTACGAAAACAAAGTGAAGGATAATCTGGAAAAGGCTGTCGAAAACAACGGCATGCAGAACCTGATTACCGAAGTCGTCGTTCCGGTGGAGGAATCGATCGAACTCAAAAACGGAAAACGGGTGACCACCTATCACAAAACGTTTCCCGGATATGTGCTCGTGCATATGATCATCACCAACGAAAGCTGGTATGTGGTCCGCAACATCCGCGGCGTCACCGGCTTCGTGGGTCCCGATTCCAAGCCGATTCCCCTCTCCCAGGAAGAACTGGACCGGATGCTCAATACCTCCACCGTGCATGAGTTCAAGATCGGCGCGGGTGAACAGGTCCGCATCCTTTCGGGTCCCCTGGAGAACTTCACCGGCGAGGTCGAGGAAGTCGACCTGGTTCGCCAGAAACTGCGCGTGAAGGTGAAAATGTTCCTTGGCCGCGAGATGCAGGTCGAAGTCGAACTGGATCAGGTGGAAAAAGTCAAGGAATAAGCGCAAGTCCCGCCCCTGTACGGGGCACCGTGGGAGGCGCGGCGTGACCGTGCCGTTTGACCACAATGATGAAGGAGGTGCCATCCGCAATGGCAAAGAAAATCACCGCTTACATCAAGTTACAGGTTCCTGCCGCCAAGGCGACCCCCGCTCCCCCGATCGGTCCGGCGCTGGGTCAGCACGGCGTGAACATTCCCGGCTTCTGCAAGGAATTCAACGCAAGAACCGCAAAACAGGAAGGCTACATCATTCCTGTCGTAATCACGGTTTATTCCGATCGTTCCTTCACATTCATCACCAAGACGCCTCCGGCTCCCGTGCTGATCAAGAAGGCACTGAATCTGGAAACCGCCAGCGGACGTCCCAACCGCGACAAGGTTGGCCAGCTGACGCAGGCGCAGGTGCGTGAAATCGCCACCGCGAAAATGCCCGATCTGAACGCCGCTTCCGTGGAAGCCGCCATGAGCATGATCAAGGGAACCGCCCGTTCCATGGGCGTCACCGTCGCTGACGAATAAAAGTGAACCCGAACATGTGGGAGGACACTGTGCCGATATGACCACAAGGAGGAATAAAAATGAAACACGGCAAGAAGTATAACGACAGCAAAAAGCTGATCGATTCCACCAAGCAGTATGATACCGAAGAAGCCGTCGCGCTGCTCAAGCAGATCAGCAAGGCAAAGTTCGATGAAACCGTAGAGCTCTCCATCCGTCTGGGCGTCGATCCCCGTCACGCGGACCAGCAGGTGCGCGGCACCGTGGTTCTGCCGCACGGCACCGGCAAAAAGGTACGCGTCCTGGTTTTCGCCAAGGGCGATAAGGCCAAGGAAGCGGAAGCCGCCGGAGCGGACTATGTGGGCGAAGCGGATCTGGTTCAGAAGATCCAGAGCGAAAACTGGTTTGATTTCGACGCCTGCGTCGCGACCCCGGATATGATGGGCACCATCGGCCGCATCGCGCGTCTGCTGGGTCCGAAAGGCCTCATGCCGAACCCCAAGTCCGGCACGGTCACCAATGACCTGACCAAGGCCATCAACGACATCAAAGCCGGTAAGGTGGAGTACCGCGTGGACAAGACTTCCATCGTGCACTGCCCCGTCGGAAAGGCTTCCTTCGATAACGAGAAGCTCGCGGAGAACATCCGTGTGCTGATGGACGCGATCGTCAAGGCGAAGCCGACCACCGCGAAGGGCACCTATATCCGCTCGCTGTACATGAGCTCCACGATGGGTCCCGCGATCCGTATGAACACGCTGAAGTTCTGATTTCCCTGAAAGTTTACACAAACGCCCGTGCAGGAACAGCAATGCTCCGCACGGGCGTTTTTCTCCGCTTATTGCCCCGGAACAGCAGGGCTGCCTGCCGATAGAATGATAATGGCCCCCTGTCAAGAACATATGCGCTTGACATATGATTGCACGGCTGATTTGAATGCGCTATAATACGAGGGAGATTCGAAAGGAGGCATGAACATGATCAACCCCCGGGAACAGGTGCTTCGTCCCTTCATCGAACAGGCGGATTTTCTCAGGGACCGCGTGCACAGCGGCATCGAGCAGAACCGCAAGGGATGGTTCACGCTGACTGTCAAAGACGCGGACGGCAATCCCCTGCCGGGCGCCGCGATTTCGCTCACCCAGAAAACTCATGAATTCCGCTTCGGGGCCAATTGCTTCATGCTGGATGAAATGGAAACCCCGGAGAAAAACGCCGAATACAAACGCCTTTTCGCGGACTGCTTCAATCTGGCCACCCTGCCCTTCTACTGGGACGATCTGGAACCGGAGGAGGGCAGGCCGCGCTTTGCCAAGGACAGCCCGAAGGTTTACCGCCGCCCCGCTCCCGACCTGTGTCTGGAGTTCTGTGAGCAAAACGGGATCGAACCCAAGGCTCACTGCCTCGATTATGATATCTACACGCCCCTCTGGCTGAAAAACGAACCGCTGCCTGCCGTCCGCCGCGCGCTGTATAAGCGCTTTTCGCTGCTTGCGGAGCGTTACGCGTCCCGCATTCCCACCTGGGAGGTCACCAACGAGACGCTTTATCCGTACAACATCCGCTTCAAATCCAACACAGTCCACTATCCGCAGCCGGACAGCGTCGCCTGGAGTTTCCGTACGGCGGACCGGCTTTTCCCGCTGAACCGGCTCGTCATCAATGAATCTACCAAGCATATCTGGGCCGTGTTCAACGGCAACCGGAGCGAATACTACATGCAGATCGAGCGCCTGCTTGAGCAGGGCTGCCGCATCTCTTCCGTAGGTCTGCAGTTCCATATGCTCCATCGGGCGGAAGAGGAACAGGAAAAAACCGGCATCTTCTACTCACCGGAGCAGATCTGTCGGGTACTTGACCGCTATGCCGATTTTCATCTGCCGATTCAGATCACGGAGCTGACCATTCCCGCCTACAGCCGCACGGAAGCGGACGAGGATATCCAGGCCGAGATCATCCGGAACCTGTACAGCCTCTGGTTTTCCCATCCCGCCATGGAAGCCGTTATTTACTGGAACCTCGTGGACGGCTACGCCGCGCACGCCCCGCAGGGAGATATGACCAGCGGTGAAAACTACTACCACGGCGGCCTGGTCCGCTTTGACCTGACCCCGAAGAAAGCGTATTACACCGTTCGCGACCTGTTCCGTAAAACCTGGCGCACGGATATCGAAACCGGCACGGGAGAGGGCGGCCGCGCGAATGTGAAAGCGTTCTACGGGCAGTACGACCTCACCGTCCGCGCCGGAGACAGGTCGGTCACGCGAACCCTGAATCTCTCCAGATACGGAAGCCGTTCCCTGACCGTGACCGTATAGTATGTCATTCAACCGAAGGGCAATGGATACGGAAAGAGCGTATACCCGGAAAGAATAAAAAGCCGCGTCATACCGGCTCTGCCGTCACATGGATCAAATCCCCGTCCTTTTTGCCGGTCTTCCGGCGGATCGATTTGAGCACGCCGATCACGTAGCAGACAGAACCGTCCGCATTCTTCACCCCCATGTTGACGATACTGCCTTCATACGGCTCTCCGTCGAAGGCCGCGCGAACCTTCACGCGGCCTTTGCCGAAGAGCGTTCGGATATCCCAGGGGAATTCCACATACGCGCCGCCGTTATCCGGCACCTCATGCAGGACGGCGTCATACTCAAATCGCCGCGTCATCGTTCCCGCCCGATAAAGCCGTCCTGCGCGCTTCCTCCGCGCGGATCGTTTCCCAGATGATTTTTGCGGCAAAGCCGGAGCCCGCATCTGAAGCGTGGGCTCCGTCGTTTGAATACATCTCAATCTCAGGCCATGATGCCTGATACGTCCACCAGTTTTCTCCAACCGGTGCAAGCAGCGCGCCGGTTTCGGCGGCGATCTGCCTGTGTATTTCGTTCATATGCGCCTGCATTTCCGGTTCCGTTTTCCTTGCCCAGGTTTCATACAGCACAGGGATGCTTCCGGCTTCCCGGATCATTCCCGCCAGCGCCGCCGCGGCTTCCCGGAACTTTTCCTCCGGGCCGAAGGGATGGGCATGCTCCTGCAGCACCACATAATCATAGTGTCCGTACAGGATATTGAAGCGCACATCCCGTGATTCCGCGTGCTGTGCCAGATACCATCCGGGTTGGGCAAGCATGACTGTCCGGCAGCGGAATCCTTCCTCCTCCGCCCGGCGCTGCACCATGAGCGGCATGTCATTGCAGTAGGTGTGGCTGTTTCCGATGAAAAGAATATCAAGACTCTTTGGGCTGCGCACAGGCTGAACCTCCTCCCGTCCATTTCAAAAACTCCGTCATTGTGACAGCCGGGACGGCGCTTGACCGCCCTGTGTCTGCCGATCGCTTCCGCCCCGGGCTTTCAGGTTCCTCTCCCGTTCCCAGGCAAACAGATACTGCTGGCAGATCCCGTTGTACGGTCTGTAATCATCCAGCGGAAAACCGTCCGGATACTCCCGGTTCAGGATCCTCTTCATCCATACGTCCACCGGAAACGCGTCCAGATGATGCAGACCGAAGAGCATCACGCAGGACGCCACCTTGATCCCGACCCCGCATACGCCCAGCAGTTTTCCTTCCGCCTCCGCGAAGTCCCGCGGCAGCGGAAAAAGCCCCTCCCGCGCCGCCTGCGCGGCGGAGAGCACGTAGCGCGCGCGGTAGCCGAGCCGGCAGGCATCCAGATCCGCTCCGCTCATTTCAAGGATCGCTTCCGGCGCGGGAAAGGCGAAAAACAGCCTGCCGGACGCGTCCCGCTTTTTTTCACCCGCACGCTCGCACAGCACCGCGACGGACCGCCGGATCATCGGGATATGCCGGTTCTGGGAAATAATGAAGCTGACCAGGGTTTCCCACGGGTCCTGCCGCAGGATGCGCAGGCCTTTCTGCGCCTCGGCCGCCGCGTACAGGAAGGGATCCCGCTCCCGGCGGATTCGTCCCCTGATTTCGGCATAGGAATGATCCAGGTCAAAGTACGGCCGCCAGACGTCCTGCCATTCCTTCCCGTCACAGTCCGCCTGCCAGGTTTCCGCTCCCGCGGGGCGTATCGTCAGGCAGTGCGAACCGTGCGGGATCCGGTATCCGCCATCCGCCTGTTCCTCCCAGCGGAAGCACTGCCCGCTCTCCGCGATCCTGCTCAGGTCGAAATCATCACGGATCGTGACAATCATCCGCGTCCCTTCCCGTGAAAAGCTTCCATGTACTGCCGCAGCATCTGCGGAAAATCCGTCTGGATGATATTGTAGCCCTGCTTCAGCAGCCAGCCCCAGCCGGTATCCGGATCGCCCGATACGGCGGTATCGTCGCTGTGTCCGGCGGCAAGCACCGCTTTATAATTATATACGATGGTGTTGATCCACACCAGCATCCCCTGCCGGTTCATGCTCCGCACGTATTCGGGGGACGCGATCGGCACATCCTCCGTCGCGAAAAGCGCTTCCACGCCCACATAATTGATTTTCCGCCTGCGGGCGATGGGGGTAAATTCGTCCTTTTCCCGGAGGATCGCCATATAATTGATGTCCGGCGCGTTCTGCTCCATCCAGTCCAGCACATCCTCGCGCGGGCCGGTTTTGACCAGCACCTGCTCCTCCATGCGATGCCTGCGCACAGCTTCCGTGGCACCGGCAAGATTATCCCAGAACTTATCCACGTTGATATAGCAGCGCCCTTTCAGCTGTTCCAGCGCGTCGTCAAACGGGCAGATCGGCCACTCCGTCACGGCTTTATCCACATTCAGATAGCGCAGTTTCCGCACTTCGGAAGACGGAAGCGTTTCCAGCCGCGTCTGTGTGCCGAGAAACACCTTCTCCATGCCCGGATGGAACACAAACAGTTCCCCGTCCGCGGACGGCGTCAGATCCAGCTCGATCATGTCCGCGCCCTGCATCAGCGCGCATTCAAACGCCTGCGGCGTGTTGCACATGATGTTTCCGCCCCAGGTGCCGCGGTGCGCCGCGATCAGGGTACGGGAAAGCGCGTCCTCTCTCAGTGAAAACTTCATTTTTTCATCCTCCTGCGCAGTCATCTGTCGTTTCCGGTTTCCCTTGTTTCTCCCGCGTGCAGCGGCAGACAAACCGCTCCTGTTTTTTCGGCCTCGGCAAGGATCACATCCTCCGCGCAGCCGTTGAAATCATACAGATCGTGATGCATCGGAATAAACGGCACCCGCAGCGACGCGGACAGGGCGCACGCTTCCCGATGCCCGATATTGCCGATCACGCCGAGCTCCGTCCGCTTCTCATCCGCCCCGTTGCAGGGCAGCAGCAGCAGGGTGGGTTTTTCCTTCGCCAGGCGCTCCTCAAGCCCCGGATACAGGCTCATGTCGCCCCCGAAAAAGATTTTCTGATCCCCGAAGCACAGAAAATAGCTCAGTTCCCGGAAATCCCCCCGCTCGTCCCGGTGCAGTTCGGTGTGTGCGCAGGGGATCGGCAGGATACGGACTTTCCCGACGAAGACCTCTTCCTCCGCCCGGGCGGGATGGATATGCTTCAATCCCCATTCGGTCAGCGGAGCGCATTCCGGCGCGGGCGCGAGGATGAGCGCGCTGCCGTCCTCCTTCGCGTAGGGACCGAGCGTCCACGGATCCATATGATCGGTGTGGCTGTGGGATATCACCACCGCGTCCGGCTTCAGCGCCGCCAGCGTACAGGGCGGCGCGTAGCGCCGCTTCCATGGCGTTTTTTCGCTGTAAAACATCCGGTCCACCGAATCGCTCAGGAAAGGGTCGGTCACGATGCGCGTCTTCCCCGTATCCAGCAGGAATCCGCACTGTCCCAGCGCCGTCAGTCTTGCCTTGCTCATTTCGTCCTCCCCGTCACTGCTTTCTTCCGACGTTCCGCGTCCCTGTTATTATATCGGCTGCGTGCTGTCCGGACAAGTCTTTCGGGCAAAAAACCAAGGAAATTGCATATCCCGGGGAAACCGCTCTTTGGTGCCCAAAGAGCGGTTTCCCCCGGTCCCCTTTCCGAGAAAGGCAAACCCGGAACAGCGGATAAGGAATGGTCCGTGATTCTGTCGAACAGAATTCCTTTCATTCCTGCAAGCGACGATTGACATGGCAAAAACCCGCCGCCGTGTGGTATAATGCCGTCGATGCCTGCCGCGTTTCATCGCGCACGGCACACGGGAGGGATTCGTATGATCTTTATCGGGATTTGCGGGGCGTCAGGCTCCGGCAAAAGCACGCTTGCAACGGAACTGACACGGGATATCGACGCCGGCGTCACTGTGCTGCAGCAGGACGCGTATTACGTCAACCACCCGGACATGAGCTTCGAAGAGCGCGCGAAGCTCAATTATGACGAGCCGGATATCTTTGATCACGACGCGCTCTATGAGGATGTCTCCACCCTGCTCGGCGGCGCTCCGATCCGGCGAAAAGCCTATGATTTTTCGCAGCACGCGCGCTGTGACACCGACGAAATGATCTTCCCCGCCGACGTGCTGATCCTGGAAGGCATCCACGCGTTCTGGGACAGGCGCCTTCTTTCCAAAATGTTCCTGAAGCTCTATGTGTCGGTCGATCCGGATATCTGTCTGCTCCGGCGCATCCGGCGGGATATCAAGGAACGCGGACGCGATATCGACAGCATCGCAAACCAGTATCTCGCCACCGTCAAGCCGATGTATGAAAAGTACATCCGCGGTTATGTCACGGAAGCGGACGTGGTCGTCATGCGCGGCGGCAAAAACGCGCGCATCGTGGATATCCTGAACGGCTATCTCAAGTCCCAGCTGGCGCTTGCGTCCCGCGGATAATTCCCGTCACTTTCCGGTGGTATTCCACGTCCCGCCACAGCGAGGCAAACTGCGGTTCGCAGAAATTGGACTGGCAGTTGAAAGCATAGCCGTATTTGCGCCCGAGCCGGGCGGCGATCAGGCCCGCTTCCTTGATCATATCCCAGCCGAGCATCGGGTGTTCCGCCCACATGACGCTGCCCCAGCCCTCCGTATTGCCTACCGGAATGCCGAAGCGCTTTCCCTTGTCCGCGATAAACGCGATGCCTTCCTCCAGTTTTTCCGTCAGCATGGCCCGGTTTTTCACCCATGCTTCCCATATTTCCTCATTCAGTTTTTCAAACCGGATATCCGGCGGCATGATGCGGGGACCCCAGTAAGTCCCCGCGTTTTTATCCTTGATCATCACGTTCGCGCCGAACTGCCCGATCGCGTCCCGGTATCCGGTCTCCTTCAGAAAACCGAAAAACTCCGCCCACAGATGCGCATCCAGAAAACCGTAATCCGTCAGGTCCAGCTCCCGGTTCTCGTGGAAAAACGCGCTGCTCTGGCTGGCGGCAAAGGGCATCCCCGGCCAGCGTTCCCGCAGCGAGCGAAGCACCCGGTTGTAGTACGCGGTATACAGTTCCTTCTGCGCTTCGTTCAGATGCATACCGGGCGTTTCGGCCTCGCGCATGTGATCCCGCATCCACCGGTTACAGGTGCCGAACGGGATCTCATTGCTCACATCCACTCCGATCACCTGCGTCAGGCACCCTTTTTCGTCCAGGAACCGAAGCGTTTCGTCCCATACGCGGATCAGGTCTTCCGGGCCTTCCAGCCACTCGTTCCTCGGCTCTGCTGTGGGTTTGAGCCAGGTGGACAGCAGCACATAGATATGGCGTTCCTCGCATTTTTTCAGGAAATCCGCCAGATCGCGCTTCGGATAGATATAGACCGTCCACTGGCTGCCCCACTGCGCGAAACCGTACCAGTGAAAGCCGAATCCCGCCGGATCCAGAAAACGCTCGGAATTGGTTCCGTCCGGCGCGGCGGCCACCATGTGCGGATACGCATCGATCCGGACCGCGTTGTAACCGCGCTCCGTCAGTTCATCCAGCGCTTTGCCGTAGTCCTCGAATCCCCCGCCCGCATATCTTCTTCTGAGCCATGAGGAATCCCACATGGCGATCGCAAGCGGTTCGGTCATCCGGTCAATTCTCATATGTGCTCCTCCGTTTTTGTTTTCTTCGTGACAAAATCCCAAATCGGATTTATAATGTCCGGGAAAGCATCGAAAGAAAGCGAGGTATTCTCATGAAACGGTTTCTCGGTTTCGCCGTGTTTCTCTTGTTTCTGGCATCCTGCTGCATCCTTCCCGCATCCGCGGAGAGCACCTCATACCAAGTGAAAATCCTCTATACCCGCAACGGAACCGTCACCGTGGATCGTTCGGCCGCTGCCCCCGGCGAGCAGGTCACGGTCACCGCGGTCGGCAATACGGGATACCGTCCGTACATCAGCACCAGCGACGATTACAGTGCGGCTTCCATTTACTGCGGAGAACAGAGCATTGCCTTTGACTGGCTCACGAACCAATACATTGTCGGCGAAGAAGGGGACAGCGGCGCCTCGGAATTCGTATTCACCATGCCGGAGGGAGACGTTACCGTGCGGATCCCGTTCGTGAGTCTGAGTGAAGCGGTACCCGGATTCTATACGGTCACTTTCTCCCTTGAGACGGTGGATGCTTCGGGAAATCCGGTTCAGGACAGCGTCCCCCACGGCAGAATCGAAGGGGGCGGCCGGTTCGTGAAGACCGAGTCCGGCTATGTGATCGTGATCCCGGAGGAAGGCTGGGCGTATCACAGCTTCCGGTGCGAACCGGAAAGAAATGATATCGAATTCTCCATGGATGACTACGGTCACCGGGTACTGTTCTGGGGAGGGGAGAATCTGCAGGATTTTCACATCACGGTTTTCCTCGCTTCGACCGCTCCGAAACGCATCCCAGGAGACGCTGACGCAAACGGCGCCGCAGAACTTTCGGACGCGCTGCTCATTCTGCAATACATGGCCGGAGAGAATGTGACGATCAATATCGGCAACGCGGACGTCAGCGGAGACGGCGAGGCGGATATACAGGACGCGTTGCTCATTCTGCAGTATGTCTGCGGATGGGACGTGACGCTTCGATAGCGGCCGTTCCCGGGGTTCTGCCGGCAAACCGCGGGGAAAGCAGCCCGCGGTTTTTTCATTTCACTGCCCCTCTTCGATCCTCCCATCCCCGTCCAGCGCGGCGACAGGCAGCACGCGGTCCCGGATGAAAGGAACCGGTTCGTGATAGGCACTCGTTTTCGGAAAACCGAGCTGCTGCGGGGACGGTCCGACAAATCCGGTTTTCCGGCCGGTCATGCGTATCGTCTCGTCATCGATTTCAAAGAAAGCGAACAGCGCGTCGCGGTAGGGCGCGCAGCCCTTGATATGCGGATAGAGCCGGCTGATGGTCTCGCTGTAGCGTATCGCGTCGTACCGGTGTCCGATCCAGATATTCGACGCGCTGTTGATGCTGATGAACGGCACCCCGCGGCGCACGCTCATACCGTCGATATGGTTGTGCCCGTTCAGCGCGAAGATG
>CADBNX010000140.1 GCA_902796115.1 uncultured Eubacteriales bacterium | reverse complement strand
CTCCGGCCGTCCCTCCAGCGGCAGAAAACAGGCACTGCTCACCTGTTTGATTTCCTCCCACGCCGAGGCAGGCTGACGCAGGATCAATTCACAGAAATAACGGGCATCCCAGTGCGAGGCGCCTGAAAAAGCATCCCGCGTATCCGTATATAAAAGATAGTATTCTTTGTCAGGATATTCCCGCCCCGGTCATACGTATAGGTCCAGCTTGTTCCTGTGCTTCCGCCCCACTATTGACCCTGCAGCAGTCCGTATCCACCGTCCCGCAGTCCTTCGCCCTGATCACCATCTCCCCGTCCGGTTCCCTGCGGCAGTCCCGCACGGCGATCCGCTCCGTTTTGTCGGCGAAAACGGGCTCATCCGTCACAAAGGAGCATCCCTCGATCCGGATTTCCCCGTGATAAAACGGAGCTTTCGGAGTGGGTTCGAATTCCGGCACCGCGCGGACGCAGGCCCTGGGATGCGTAAAGCGTGTATTGCGCACGGTAAATGTTTCGCAGGGACTCGATTCGAACCAGTACGTGCTGTCCCCCGTCAGCAGGAAAGGCAGTTCCGTCTCGCAGTTCTCGATCACAACGCCGCCTCTGGTCTGGAACCGCAGGTGGGTATTGGCCTTGCCGAAACGGCAGTTTTCGATGTGCAGGCAGCACTGCGTGCTCATATTCTCGATCAGATCGTTTTCCCGATGGTTTCCCGCCTCCCGATCCAGCACCATTTCCACAAGCTTTTCCCCCGCGGGACGCACGTCGGTCAGGATATACTCCCCTGTATCCTCCATGGTGAAGCCCCGGTGCAGGCGGATACGATCCCCCGGCAGGAAAAGCGGCGTGTACTCCTGGGGTTCCAGGCGTGTAGAGGCGGTGATCGTATTGCCCGAGACCTGCTTTACCGTATAATAATTGCTGTGGACATTCAGCGCGTCGTCGATCGTCCCTTCCACCACGCTGTTCCGGATCACAAAATCCCCGGAGCAGGCAAAGGCATGGATCCCGTCCGCCGCGTTCGTCACAAAGCCCGGAGAGAGGGAATCACAGGTCATCCGAAGCCCGTCGATCAGTATATTCTCGCAATGAAACGGGAAAATGCCCATGCCGAAACCGTTCACGATGCGCACATTTTCCAGACGGACGAACTTGCAGCATTCCATGCGCACGCCGGACAGCCAGCGCTTTTCATGCGTGATGACCGCGTGATCCCCCTTTTTCGCTTTCGGCAGGGGCGCGCCGCCTTTTCTCTGCAGACACAGCAGGCCGTTTTCCTCTGCCGCCAGGTATTCGGTCACGTTTTTTGCCCACGGCAGCGCGGGGTTCAGTTTCGGGTTTTTCCCGTAAATCGCGTGATATATGCCGCTTCCCTGCCGGGTCTTTCCGTCAAAAAACTGAAAAAACATCGGCGCGCTGTCCAGCTCCGCGTTTTCCCAGTCCTCCCCGTATACGATCAGTTCCCCATCTTCGGCACGCCAGGGGAAGGCGTCCGATACCCGCAGATACAGCCGGTCATTTTCCGCTGCCTCCACTTCCGTTTCCGTGAACGGGGAGCGCGCGTAACGGACGGTCACATTCTTCAGTGTGACGTTCTCGCAGTTTTTGAATATGAACGGCTGGATCCGTCCGTGCAGCGTCAGCACGGCGCCCTGAAAATCAAGCGTGATATTCTTTTTTCCGGCAATCAGAAAAGCCGCACGAATCGGGCCCGTACGGTAGAGAATGTTCTCAGCCTCCACCGTATCCTTCATCGTGCGGTGTATTTCCTTTTCCGTTTCCATGTAGCAGGTGTTGTCCGTCCAGACGTTATCTTTCGGTATGGACATACTGCTCATCCTTTCAGAATCGGTTCACGCGGTCAGGAGATTCATCCCTGCAGGCCGCGGGATTGTCTTGCCATGTCCTCTACCACGATATCGTAGATTTCTCCCAGTCCGGCGCAGTATTCCAGTACCTTCCACGGCTCGTTGGTGTGGTAATGGATTTTGATCAGTTCGTCGTCCCCCACCGCAAGCAGGCAGTCGCCTTTGAAATTCTCCGTAAAATAATCCCGGATCACGTCTTCGTCCAGCCCCTGTCCTTCGATCAGCAGCTGCGTATCATAACGGTATTCGCCGTAATCGACTTCGCTCATAACCTTATACTCCTTATTTCTTCTTCATGAACGCAGCGCGCCGGGAGTTTTGCTTCCCGGCGCGCTGAAATGCCAATTGCCAATTATGAATTCAGGAATCCTTTGTAGTGGCGCATGGTCAGCTGCGCTTCCACCTGGCTCATGGTTTCCAGTGCCACGGACACCGCGATCAGGATGGAAGAAGCGCCGAACGGAATCTGCACGCTCTGCCACACCGTCAGTACGGAAGGCACGGTTGCCAGGATCGCCAGGAAGATTGCCGCGAACAGGGTCAGACGGTTGCTCGTCTTCGTCAGGAAGTCGATCGTGGGCTGACCGGACCGGATGCCCGGGATATGCCCGCCCTGCTGCTGCACGTTCTTCGCGATATCCTGCGGATTGAAGGTGATCGCCGTGTAGAAGTAGCTGAACGCGATGATCAGCAGCGCGCAGACCACCATGTAACCCCAGGTATACTGGTTCATGTTCTGGCTCCACCAGGTGTAAGCACCGGAGTGGGTGCCGAACATCGCAAAGATGGTTCCGGGGAACGCCATGAAGCTGTAGGCGAAAATCAGCGGAAGAACGCCGACTGCCAGCACCTTCATCGGGATGTGCGTGCTCTGACCGCCGTACATCTTGCGTCCGACCACACGCTTGGCGTACTGCACCGGGATCCTGCGCTCGCCGCGATCCACAAAGGTGACTACCGCGACGATGATCAGCGTGGTGACCAGGATGATCAGCAGGCTTCCGATCGCGCCCGGCACATTGTTGAACACATTGGTGACCGCGTTCACGATACCGTTGAACAGGTTCGAGATGATGCCGGCGAAAATCAGAAGGCTGATACCGTTTCCGATGCCGTTCTTCGTGATCCGCTCGCCGATCCACATCGCCAGCGCGGTGCCGCCCGCCATGACTACGCCGATGGTCAGATAGCCGAAGAAATTCTTGTAATCATCCTTGAGCACGTTCAGGCCGGCGATGATGCCGATGGCCTGCAGCGCCGCCAGGACAACCGTGGAATACCGGGTGATCTTGTTGATCTTCTTGCGGCCTTCTTCGCCTTCTTCCTTCTGCATGCGTTCCAGGGCCGGAATCGCAACGCAGAGGAGCTGCATAATAATGCTGGCGTTGATGTACGGGGTGATGCCCATCGCCATGATGGTCATCTGGGAGAACTGGTTACCGGTCATCATATTGACCAGTCCGAGCGCGTCGTAAGTCTTGATGGAATCCTGGAGCTTTACCAGGTCAATGCCCGCAACCGGAATCACGCCAAGAAGACGGAACAGAAGGAGCATCAGGAAAGTATAGAGCAGCTTTTTGCGCAGTTCGGGGACGCGCCATGCATTCCTCAACGTTTCAAGCATGCTTACTTCACCTCGACTTTCCCACCGTTCGCCTCGATCTTTTCTTTCGCGGAAGCCGTTACCTTATCAACGGAAACCGTCAGCTTGCGCTTCAGTTCACCGCCGCCCAGAATTTTCACTCCGTCCAGGGTCTTTCCGATCAGGCCGCTGGAAACAAGAAGATCTGCCGTGACGATGGTATCGTCCTCAAAGATATCCAGCGCCGATACGTTCACAGCCGCGTATTCCTTGCGGTAGATATTGTTGAATCCGCGCTTCGGGATACGGCGGGTCAAAGGCATCTGGCCGCCTTCGAATCCGGGGCGCTTTCCGCCGCCGGAACGGGCTTTCGCGCCCTTGTGGCCTTTACCGGAGGTTTTGCCCAGTCCGGAGCCTACGCCTCTTCCAAGGCGCTTCGGGGCAGTGGAGGAACCCACTGCCGGCTGCAGCTCGTGCAGTTTCATAATAGCCACTCTCCTATTCTGTGATGGCGAATCCTTTTCGCCGTTCCTTATTCGTTGATTTCCTCAACCTTCACCATGTGCTTTACCGTGAAAATCTGTCCGCGCACGCAGGGATTGTCTTCCCGCACCACGCTCTGACCGACCTTCCGCAGGCCAAGCGCCTTCACGGTGTCGATATGTTTCTGGAGGCTGGAAATCGGAGACTTGGTCAGGGTGATCTTCAGTTTCATTTCACTGCCTCCTTATCCGAGAATCTCTTCAACCGTCTTGCCGCGCATCTGCGCCACGGTTTCCGCGTTGCGCAGGGCTTTGAGCCCTTCGATGGTCGCTTTCACGGTGTTGATGCGGTTGCTGGTTCCGAAGGTCTTGGTACGCACGTCTTTGACGCCCGCAAGCTCCAGCACGGCACGCGCGCCGCCGCCGGCGATAACGCCTGCACCTTCTTCGGCCGGAAGCAGAACGACTTTCGCCGTGCCGTAATGGCCGTCAATCGCGTGCGGGATGGTGGTCCCGTCCATCGGAACGTTGATCAGATGCTTCTTGGCGGCTTCGCTGCCCTTGCGGATGGCTTCCGGCACTTCCTTGGCCTTGCCGATCGCAGCGCCCACGCGGCCTTTTTCATCGCCCACGACGACAAGCGCCGCGAAACGGAAATTCTTACCGCCCTTGACAACCTTGGTAACACGGTTCAGCGCTACCAGATGCTCTTTGAATTCGCTTACCGGTTCTTCTCTGCGTTGCATGCGTTCATTCCTCCCTTAGAAGTTGAGACCCGCTTCACGGGCTCCGGCTGCAAGAGCGGACACACGGCCGGTATAAACATAGCCGCCGCGGTCAAAAACGACGTCCTTGATACCGGCGTTGATCGCACGCTCGGCCACCAGCTTGCCGACAAGCTTGGCCGCGCCGGATTTGTCCACTTCAGCCAGCTGATCCTTCAGGGAAGGATCCAGCGTGGAAGCGGAGCAAAGGGTGATGCCCTTGGTATCGTCGATGATCTGGGCATAAATGGATTTGTTGGAACGGTATACGCACAGACGCGGCATTTCGGGTGTGCCGCTGATCTTTTTGCGCACACGGGCGTGACGGATCACGCGCACTTCATTACGGTCGCGCTTTTTAAACATCTGCGCTCACTCCCTTTCTTACTTCTTGCCGGCCTTGCCTTCCTTGCGGCGGATGTGCTCGTTCTCGTACTTGATGCCCTTGCCCAGATAGGGTTCCGGCTTACGGATCGCGCGGATATCCGCGGCGAGATTGCCGACCTGCTGCTTGTTGATTCCGTGGATAACGATTTTTGTCTGCACCGGGGTTTCAAAGGTGATGTTCTCCGGCGCGTCCAGGATGACGGGATGGGAGAAACCGATCGCGATGTTGAGCTTTTTGCCGTTTTCTTCGGCTGCCGCTCTGTAACCGGTGCCCACCATTTCCAGCGTCTTGGAGAAGCCTTCCGTTACGCCGACCACCATGTTGTGGACCAGGGCACGGTACAGACCGTGCTTGGCGCCCAGAAGCTTTTCATCTTCGATCGTGAGGATCAGTTCGTTTGCCTTCTGCTCGATGTGTACCTGCGGATCTACCTGCTGCTGAAGCGTTCCCTTGGGACCCTTGACCGTCACCAGGTTCTGGTCGCTGATCTCAACCTTCACGCCGGCAGGAACGGAAATCGGACGTTTTCCGATACGTGACATAATTCTTACCTCCAATGCGTGTTCGGTTTACCAGATGTAGCAGAGCACTTCGCCGCCGATATTGGCTTTGCGGGCGGTGCGATCGGTCATGACACCCTGATTGGTGGATACGATCGCGATTCCCAGGCCGCCGAGTACCTTCGGAAGATCCTCACAGGCCGCGTATACGCGCAGGCCAGGACGGGAGATCCTGCGAAGTCCCTGAATGACGGGCTGTTTTTTATCCAGATACTTCAGCGTGATTTTGATCGCGGGACGATCGTCTGCCGTGGTGTTTTCGTAGGATTTGATATAACCCTCTTCCAACAGAATCTTCGCGATGGATTTCTTCATGTTGGAGGCGGGGATCGTCACGCTCTCGTGACGGGCCACCTGCGCATTGCGGATGCGGGTGAGCATATCGGCAATGGGATCATTGACAAGCATGATACTACCTCCTTACTTACCAGCTCGCTTTGCGAACACCGGGAATCTGTCCTTTGTAAGCCAGTTCTCTGAAGCAGATGCGGCATACACCGTAGCGGCGAAGGACGCTGTGAGGACGTCCGCAAATGCTGCAGCGGGTATACGCGCGCGTGGAGAACCTGGCGGGACGCGCCTGACGGATTTTCTGACTGGTCTTTGCCATCTTTTACTCCTCCCTTACCGCGCAAACGGCATACCGAGCAGCTGCAGAAGTTCTTTCGCTTCTTCGTCGGTTTTGGCCGTGGTAACAAAAATCATTTCCATGCCGCGGATTTTTTCCACCTTGTCGTATTCGATTTCGGGGAAAATCAGCTGCTCGCGGACACCCAGGGAATAATTGCCGCGGCCGTCGAAGGCTTTGGTGGAAACACCGCTGAAGTCGCGTACGCGGGGCAGCGCGATGGACACGAGCTTGTCCATGAATTCTTCCATCCGGTCGCCGCGCAGTGTCACCTTCGCGCCGACGTTCATGCCTTCACGCACCTTGAAGTTCGCGATGGATTTCTTTGCTTTGGTCACCAGCGGTTTCTGGCCGGCGATCTGAGTCAGTTCGTCCACAGCGGTCTCAAAGGCCTTCGCGTTGTCCTTGCAGTCTCCCAGGCCGATGTTGATGATGATCTTCTCAAGCTTCGGAACCTGCATGATGTTCTTGTAGCCGAATTTCTGCTGTAAGGCAGGCACAGCTTCGGCCAGATACTTTTCATGAAGACGGGTAGCCATGAAGTGTGTCCTCCTTATTTATCGATTTCAGCGCCGCATTTCTTGCAGACGCGGGTTTTTTTGCCATCTTCAAGCACCTTTACGCCGGTGCGGGTCGCTTTTCCGCATTTGGGGCAGACGAGCATCACGTTGGAAGCGTCGATGTAGGCTTCCTTGTGGATGATGCCGCCAGGCTGTCCCTGCGCGCGGGCTTTTTCGTGCTTGGTCACCATCGCGACGCCTTCAACGGTGATTTTTCCGTCGGTGGGGCGCACGCTGGTCACCTTCGCCTGCTTGCCCTTATCCTTGCCGGAGATGACAACGACGGTGTCTTTAGACTTGATAACCATACTTCATTGTCCTCCTTACAGTACTTCCGGCGCCAGAGAGACGATCTTCATGAAGTCTCTTTCACGCAGTTCACGGGCGACCGGTCCAAAGATACGGGTGCCGCGGGGCATTTTGTCGTCGGCGATCAGCACTGCTGCGTTGTCGTCGAAGCGGATGTAACTGCCGTCCGGACGGCGCTTGGGCTGATGCACGCGGACGATCACGGCTTTCACCACATCGCCCTTCTTTACCTGGCCGCCCGGTGTCGCTGTCTTTACGGAAGCGACGATGATATCGCCAATGGACCCTGTGCGACGGAAGCTACCGCCGAGAACGCGGATGCACATGATTTCCTTCGCGCCGGAATTATCGGCAACCTTGAGTCGCGTTTGCGGCTGAATCATGGGGTTTTCCTCCTTTATGGATTCCTCTTCATGCCGGCATTCACCGCATGAGAGGTCGGATACGGTTTCAGACCTTACTTGGCCTTCTCAACAATTTCCACCAGGCGCCATCTCTTGGTCGCGGAAAGCGGACGGCATTCCATCACGCGCACGGTATCGCCGATTCCGCACTGGTTCTCTTCGTCATGCACCTTGATCTTGCTGGTGCGGGCGACGATTTTGCCGTACAGCGGATGACGCACGCGGGTAGAAAGCGAGACAACAATGGTTTTATCCATCTTATCGCTGACGACCACGCCTACGCGGGTCTTCCGGATGCCTCTTACATTATCTGCCATAATTGACTCCTTTCACTGCCTACAGGTCAGTTTTTGCTCTGCTGGGTCTGAACCGTCAGGGCGCGGGCGATATCATGCTTTACTTTGCTGATCTGCATCACATCGTCCAATTGACCGGTGGCAAGACGAAAGCGAAGGTTGAACAATTCTTCTTTAAGATCAGCAATCTTTTTCGTCAGCTCTTCCGGGCTCATTGCTGCGAATTCCTTTGCCTTCATTTGCTTTCACCACCTGCTGCATTTTCTTTCGGTGCTTCCGCCTTGGCTACGATCTTCGTACGCAGCGGCAGCTTTCCGCTTGCCAGGCGCAGCGCTTCCTTTTCCACATCCGCGTCGATTCCGCCGATTTCGAAAAGCACTCTGCCGGGCTTCACAACCGCAACCCAGTATTCCGGAGAACCTTTGCCGGAACCCATTCGGGTTTCAGCGGGTTTCTGCGTAACCGGCTTGTCGGGGAAAATCTTGATCCAGACCTGACCGCCGCGTTTGGTGTAGCGGGTCAGCGCGACACGGGCCGCTTCGATCTGCTGGCTGGTAACCCATGCAGGTTCCACCGCGGACAGGCCGTAATCGCCGTAGGATACCGTGTTTCCGCGGTGGGCGGTGCCCTTCATGCGGCCGCGGAACTGCTTACGGTGTTTTACTCTCTTTGGCATCAGCATAGGACTTATTTGCCTCCTTCCGCAATGGCCGGCGCCGCGGCGGGAGAAGCTTTCACTTTCTTCGCCCTGGGCAGCACCTGTCCCTTGTAAACCCAGACCTTGATGCCCAGGCGTCCGTAGGTCGTTTTCGCTTCGCAGAAGCCGTAATCGATGTTCGCTCTGAGCGTCTGCAGCGGAATGGAACCTTCATGATACTGTTCCGTGCGGGCGATATCGGCGCCGCCCACGCGTCCGGAGATGGACACCTTCACGCCCTTCGCGCCGGCTTTCATCGCGCGCTGGATGCTCTGCTTCATGGCGCGGCGGAAAGCGATGCGCTTTTCGAGCTGCTGGGCGATGTTCTCGGAAACCAGCTGTGCGTCGGTATCAGGGGACTTCACGTCCATCACGTTCAGGTTGATCGGATGTCCGACGAAAGTCTCAACTTCCTTGCGCAGGTCGTCGATGCCCTTGCCGCCGCGTCCGATGATCATGCCGGGCTTGCCGGTGAAAATCGTCACCGTCATGCGGTTCGCGCTGCGTTCGATGTCAATGCGGCTGATGCCGGTGGCATAGAACTTTTCCTTGAGCATGCGGCGCAGTTCAAAGTCTTCCTTGAGCTGCTTGGCGAAGCTTTTCTTATCAGAATACCAGCGCGTGCTCCAGTCAAAAATGATGCCTACGCGAGCGCCGCGCGGATTAACTTTCTGACCCATGTTTCATCCTCCCTCAATTCTTCTGGTCCAGCACGATGCTGATGTGGCAGGTGCGCTTGAGCATCGGTGAGGCGCTGCCGCGGCTGCGGGCTACATAGCGTTTCAGGGTCGGTCCGGGGTTGGCGTAGCATTCGGCCACATAAAGCCCTTCCCTGTCCATTTCCTGATTGTTGACCGCATTCGCGATGGCACTTTCAAGCACCTTGTGAATCACGGGAGAAGCCGCCTTGGGGGTGAATGTCAGAATCGCAAGCGCCTTGTCGACCTGTTTTCCGCGGATCAGATCCAGGACGATACCGGCTTTCCGGGGAGAGAGACGGATGTGTCTGGCGGTTGCGTGCGGACGCTTGTCACGGTTTTCCCGGCGCGCCGCGCCCTTTTCACGGGTATTGGTAGCCATAATCTTTGATCTCCTTCCCTCGATTATTTGCGTTCCGTCGTTTTGCTTCCCGCGTGTCCGCGGAAGGTACGGGTGGGAACGAATTCACCCAGCTTGTGACCCACCATGTCTTCCGTGATGTATACCGGCACATGCTTGCGTCCGTCATGCACGGCGATGGTATGTCCTACAAACTGCGGGAATATGGTAGAGGCACGGGACCAGGTCTTCAGCACGGTCTTTGTGCCATTCTTGTTCATTTCTTCAATGCGCTTCAAAAGCACTTCCTGAACGAACGGGCCTTTCTTCACTGAACGGCTCATTGCTTATCCTCCTTCCTGCACACCCTGCTTACTTGGTGGCACGCTTTACGATCAGCCTGTTGGAATACTTCTTATGCTTGCGGGTCTTGTATCCCAGCGCGGGCTTGCCCCAGGGAGTCACAGGCGCAGGCATACCGACAGGGGATTTGCCTTCACCACCGCCGTGGGGATGGTCAACAGGGTTCATCACGACGCCGCGTACGGTGGGCCGGATACCCATATGGCGGGATCTGCCGGCTTTGCCGATGCGCACATTGGAATGGTCGGTGTTGCCGACGGTTCCGATGGTGGCCATCGCGTTCAGGGGGATTCTGCGGAATTCGCCGGAGGGCAGACGCACCTGGGCGTATTTGTCTTCCTTGCCCATCAGCTGTGCGTAGGCGCCCGCGCTGCGGACGATCTGGCCGCCCTTACCGGGCTTGATCTCCAGGTTATGGATCAGGGTACCGACGGGGATATTCGCGATGGGAAGCGCGTTGCCGGGCTTGATGTCCGCTTCGGCTCCGCTCATCACCGTATCGCCCACTTTCAGATCCAGCGGCGCCAGGATGTAGCGCTTCTCGCCGTCCGCGTACTGCAGCAGCGCGATGAAGCAGGTCCGGTTCGGATCGTATTCGATCGCGGAAACCTTGGCGGGGATACCGGTCTTATCCCGTTTGAAATCGATGATGCGGTACTTTCTCTTGCAGCCGCCGCCCTGATGACGGACGGTGATTTTGCCCTGCTTGTTGCGGCCTGCATTCTTTTTGAGGATTTCAGTGAGGCTCTTTTCCGGAGTCTTCTTGGTCACTTCCTCAAAGGTCAGGGTAGACATCAGTCTGCGGGCCGGCGAGGTGGGTTTATAATTTCTGATAGCCATTCTTTATTGCCCTCCCTTAAGCCATGCCTTCGAAGAATTCGATGGGTTTGGAGTCTTCCGTCAGTTTGACATAAGCCTTTTTGACTTCCGCCGTTCTTCCGGAGTGCGCGCCCTGGCGCTTGATCTTGCCCAGCGTGCGCATGGTATTGACCTGAGCCACCTTGATGCCGGGGAATACTTTTTCCAGGGCTTTCTTGATTTCCACTTTGTTGGCGTCGATCGCTACCTGGAAAATATAGCGCTTGTCTGCAATGCCGTCATAGCCCTTTTCGGTCAGGACGGGGCGCAGGATAATGTCATGAGGGTCTTTCATGCGTACACCTCCTGAATCGCTTCCATGGCAGCCTTTTCCACCACGATCTTATCCGCGTTGATCAGATCGTATACGTTCAGCGTGTTCACGTAAGCGTCCTTCACGGTCGGAATGTTCTTGGATGCGCGGACGATCTTGTCTTCCTTGCCCGGGAGCACCAGAAGGGTCTTCTTCTCGCTTCCCAGCTCCTTGAGCATTCCGGCAACCAGCTTGGTCTTGGCTTCCGCCAGTTCGATCTTATCCACCACGATGAAATCGTTCAGCTTGGCGGTGAAAGCGCTCTTCATCGCAAGACGGCGCACTTTCCTGGGAACCTTGATTTCGTAATCACGGGGCTTCGGAGCGAACACCACACCGCCGTGACGGAACTGCGGCGCGCGGTTGCCATGATGTCTCGCGTTGCCGGTGCCCTTCTGACGGTAAATCTTCCTGCCGCCTCCGCGGACTTCGCCGCGGGTCAGCGCGCACTGCGTTCCCTGGCGCTGCGCGGCAAGATAGGAGCGCACGACCAGATGCATCGCGGGCACGTTCACTTCCACGGCGAAGATTTCGTCCTTCAGTTCCATGGTGCCCACGTTTTTGCCGTGCATATCAACCACATTCACACTTGGCATAATTCTTTAATCCCCCTTGTCAAGCCTTGCAGGAGTTGCGGATGAGCAGCAGGCCCTTCTTGGGTCCGGGCACCGCGCCGCGCACGAGCAGCAGAGAGCGCTCGGCATCTACCTGCACGATGGACAGATTCTGGATGGTTACCCGCTCGACGCCGTAATGACCGGACATCTTCTTGTTCTTGAACACGCGGGCAGGATAGGTGTTCGCGCTCATGGAGCCGACGCCGCGGTGATATTTGGAGCCGTGGGCCATCGGGCCGGTGTGATGATTCCAGCGGTAAATCGCGCCGGTAAATCCGTGGCCCTTGCTGGTCCCGGTAACATCCACCGTTTCTCCGGCTTCGAAAATGTCCGCTTTCACAACCTGTCCCACTTCGAAGGAAGCGGAATCATCCAGGCGGAATTCGCGCAGTTCGCGCATCGGCTTTACGCCGGCTTTGGCGAAATGTCCGCTTTCGGGTTTGTTGACCAGTTTCTTCGCGCGTTCTTCCGGAATCTCTTCGAAACCGAACTGAACCGCTTCATAGCCGTCCTTTTCGACGGTCTTTTTCTGAACGACGGTGCAGGGACCGGCCTGGATTACGGTTACCGGAGCCAGGGAGCCGTCGGGCAGAAAGATCTGGGTCATGCCCAGTTTTTTACCGATGATCGCCTTTTTCATTCAACTGTCCTCCTGCCTTACAGCTTGATCTCAATCTCGACGCCGGCGGGCAAGTCCAGCTTCATCATGGCATCGACCGTGCGCGGGTTCGGGTTGTGCACGTCGATCAGCCTCTTGTGGGTACGGCGTTCAAACTGCTCGCGGCTGTCCTTGTACTTGTGCGGCGCGCGGAGGATCGTAACGATCTCCTTTTCCGTGGGCAGCGGGATGGGGCCGGACACCCGGGCACCGGTGCGCTTTGCGGTTTCCACAATGCGTTCGGCGCTCTGATCGATGAGATTGTGCTCATAGGCTTTGAGCTTGATGCGGATCTTCTGGTTGGCCATGTGTTTTCCTCCTTAGAATTCGTACTCGTGGCACTCGGTGGGAGCTCCTTCAATGCCGGCTGCGCTTCGCAGGCTGCGTGCCGCAATTCGGAACCGGTGCCGACCGCGCTTCTCGCGGCTGAGTCCGTCGACGGAATCTGGTTCCGTCTGGTCCACGGTAATTACCCGTTCTGGCCGGAACGGCAACTTACCGCTTCATCCCATAAACAGACAACAGCGCTATTATAGGCCCTGTCAACGCAAAAATCAATACTTTTTCCCTGAAAAATTAAAATTTTTTTCGCTGTTTTTCATTTTTTTGTTTCCCGTATCCCTTTTCAGCAAAGGATTTGTGCATTTCACCATTATATCGTATCCGTGTGTTTCATTCTGTCAGGGAGAAAGGAGAAGGGAAAAGGGATTAGGCAGCAGGCAACAGTGAATCCCGCAGCGTTGTGTCAGCACATCTGCAGCAGTGAAGCATGGCCGGCTGAAAGGTCGGTACGCCGTGAGCCGTTGATCGATTCCTTCATCTGCGCTCAGGACATGCGCTTTGCGGACGGACGCGATCAGGCCGGCAGCAGGGTATGATCGGTTTTTCAAGAAAGTCTCCCGGAGAAACATGAATGAAACGAGCTAAGACCTCTTCTCTTTTCTCTTTCCTCTGCGATTGTAGTATCCGTTCCCGCTTGTATTTCCGCCTTTCTTATTCTATAATACAGCAGACGAAGGGAGGGTTTCGCATGAAGATCACAGCTGTAACCACCTATATGATCCCGCCGCGCTGGCTGTTTCTGAAGATCGATACCGACGAGGGGATCTCCGGATGGGGCGAGCCCGTCATCGAGGGCCGCGCGCGCACCGTAGCCACCGCGGTCGATGAACTGAAGAGTATTATCATGGGAAAGGATCCGTCCCGCATCGAGGATCTCTGGCAGACCATGTACCGCGGCGGCTTCTACCGCGGCGGGCCGGAAGGCATGAGCGCGATCGCCGGCATCGACCAGGCACTCTGGGATATCAAGGGAAAAGCGCTGGGCGTTCCCGTGTACCAGCTGCTGGGCGGCGCGTGCCGTGACCGGCTGAAGGTGTATTCCTGGATCGGCGGAGACCGGCCGGAGCACGTGGCGGAGGAAGTGCGCAAAAAGAAGGAAGCGGGCTACACCGCCGTGAAAATGAACGCGACGGAGGAACTGCATTATATCGATTCCTTCGAAAAGATCGACCAGGTGCTCGCCCGCGCGCAGGCCGTGCGCGACGGCGGCGGCAAATACTTCGATTTTGCCATCGATTTTCACGGCCGCGTGCACAAAACCATGGCAAAGGTGCTCGCGCACGAGCTGGAGCCCTTCCACCCGATGTTCATTGAGGAGCCGGTGCTCAGTGAAAACAACGAGGCGCTGCGCGAAATCGCG
>CADBNX010000139.1 GCA_902796115.1 uncultured Eubacteriales bacterium | reverse complement strand
TTATCGCCCATGGTGTCCTGCAGGGCCGTAAGGTTTTTCTGCTTGCGGATCTTCCCCGGTTTGAGGTCTTTGACTGACATGGATGCAGCTCTCCTTTCTGCAATGCGCCGTCGCTCAGAACAGGCTGATTTCGGAAACCTTGCTGGAAATGAAGTTCACAATGCACAGCAGGATGATGTTGACCACATTGTTGAACAGGCCGACCGCGGTCGCGAAATCCAGTCTGTTGTTCTGAATGCCCATCTCGTAAACGTAGGTGGAAATGACGCGGGAGGCATCCAGATTCAGGCTGTTCTGCATCAGGAATACTTTTTCGAAACCGACGGAGAGCACGGAGCCGGTGCGCATGATCAGCATGATGATGACCGTCGGCAGGATATGGGGGATATTGACGTGCAGGTTGATCTGCCAGCGGTTCGCGCCGTCGATGCGCGCGGCTTCGATCAGATCCTGCGATACGCCGGAGAGGGAGGAGATATAGATGATGGCGCCCCAGCCGACGCCCTGCCACACGCCGGACCAGACGTACAGGGAAGCGAAGTACTCCGGAATGGACAGATAATCCACCCGGGTGCCGCCCAATCGCTCCGCGATATTGTTGAACAGGCCGTTGCTGCGCGCGAAGAAGATCTGCAGCATGGATACGATGACCACCACGGACATGAAATGCGGCGCGTAGGAGATCATCTGCACGGTTTTTTTGAACCGGATGTTCCGCACCTCATTGAGCATCAGCGCGAAAACCACGGCGCAAGGGAAGGTGGCGATGGAATATGCGGAAATGACTATCGTGTTGCGCATGATCTTCGCAAAATCCAGGTAGCTGAAGAAGGTGAGAAAATGCTTGAAGCCCACCCATTTGCTGCCCCAGATCCCCTTGCTGTTGCTGAATTTTTTGAAGGCGATCTGAATGCCGTAAATCGGGTAATAATGGAAGATCAGCGTCGCGAGGAAGCCCGGCAGCAGAAGAACATACAGCCTCCAGTCGGAAAGGACGCGCCGAAGCAGGCTTTTTCTTCTGCGGGGAAGGATGCGGTTGGCGGACTGATTAACCATGGACATCACCTCTGTCTGAATTTCTGGTCCTGTGCTGCTTTCAGTACGTATCGAACGCCACGCTTCACATTTCGGGTTTCATCCGAAGACAGTTCATTCTATCACGCGGTTTCCCGGCGAATCTATGGAAAATCCAGAAAAAAACTTGTCGATTTCCGACATCGGGGCAAACAGGAAGAGAAAGCAGGACAGGCAGGTCAGCAGAGCTCCAGCTTTCCGCTTTTCACGCTCCGGTAGGCCGCGTCGACGGCCGCGACCGCGTCGAGGTTATTGACTTCGTCAAGCGTCGCGTGCAGCTCGCCGGTTTTCAGGAAATGCAGGGTTTCGAGCGCCAGGGTGGAGCGGTCTTCCGGCAGCGGGTCCGCTTCCAGCACAAGGGAGGGCTCCGTCTGATGACGCTCCAGATAGATCTTCACGGCGTCCCCGCGGCGGTCACACACGATGGTTCCCTTTTCGCCGAACAGGATCGGGCCGCCGGGAATCATGCCGCCCGCGAACACCGCCCATGTGCCTTCGATCAGCGCCAGCGTATCCGGGTAGAGGATCGTCAGCGCGGCGTGATCCTCCACATCGGAGAATTTCGTGAAAAAGCTCTCTTTCACACAGAAGGCGCTCAGCGGCTTTTTGCCTATGAACCAGCGGCTCAGGCCGCAGCCGTAGCCGAGATAATCTGCCATGGCTCCGCCGCCCATATCCGCCTGGTACCACCATTCGGCCTTCATTTCTTCCTGCGTCATGTGCTGGCCGTAGCTGTACGGGCCCAGGGACTCGGGATTGCGGTAATGGAATTTGATGACCCGTCCGATGATGCCCTCTTCCATGACGCGGTGCGCGGTACGGAAAGGCGCATACCAGGAAGTGGGCCAGTTTACGATCAGCTTGACCCCGTGCGCGTGCGCGCAGGCGACCATGGACTGCGCGTCCGCCAGGGACAGCGCCATCGGTTTTTCGAGGATCACGTGGATGCCGGCGGACAGGATCTCTTCACAGACCCATTTGTGCCAGGTATTCTCGCAGGTGACGATGGCAAGATCGGGTTTCATCGCGATCACGTCATGCCATTCCGGGGAAAGCGTCATTCCCGTTTTTTTCAGAACGGTTTCGATGTTGCGCTTCCGGGTTCCGCCTTCGCTGCTGATGGGTTCTGTTTTCGGCGGGATATCCGCGCAGCCGATCCATTCGAAGCGGTCGGGGAGCGCGTTGAAAGAATCCACCATGGTGGTGATGTGCATATGCGCAAAGCCGATCACGGCCAGCCTGATCTTGCTACTCACGGCAGGTATCCTCCTCGCTGAATGAAGTATGAAGCGGCAGAACTTTTCCGCTTTCAATGGCCTTCGGGATGGTTTCCATGATATCCACGATATGGCGGTGGCGCGCCATACTGAGCACGGGAGGACGGTCTTTTTCGATGGAATCGATCAGATCCTGCAGGCAGAAGGTGTCGCAGTAGGGCTTTTCGCGCTCAAGCAGATCACGCGGACGCATCCAGCCGGCGATCCCGTTACCAGGTTTGTCATAGTATACTTCCAGATGGGGGCGGACCTCGCCGGGATCGCTTACGAAGGAAATGGTCCCCCAGTCTCCGTACACTTCCATGGTGGGCATTTTTGTGGCCCGCTGGCAGAAGCCCGTATACACCTCGCCGATGGCTCCGTTTCCGAAATCGAGGGTGATGATGTAGTTGTCCGGCAGCAGATCAGACTGGATTCTCTTTCCGTCGAAGGCGCCAGTACGGACGGTCCTCTGCGGCAGGGAACAGGCGGCCATGACGCCGACCGCTTTGGCCGGGCCCATGATATCCGTCACGTAGTGCAGGCCGTGCACGCCCATGTCGTAGAGGGCGCCGGAGCCGGGCTCGTAAAACCATGAGGGATCGTTTTCCCGGTACTGGAAATACTCCGGTCCGCCGTGCGCCACCTGGCAGCGGATGGTGGTCACTTTTCCGATGACGCCGTCCCTGATCATCTGGCGCGCTTTCCGGTTGGAATGCCGCATGGCGTGCACCGGGGCGGCGTTCATTTTCAGATGCATTTTTTCGGCCAGCGCCATCTGCCGGGTAACCAGCTCCACAGTAGGCGCGGCAGGCTTCTGGGTAAACACGTGCTTTCCGGCCGCCAGCGCCTTCATGTTGATTTCATGATGCGCCGGGATGGACGTGGCGTCCATCAGGATATCAAAATCACATTTTGCGAGCAGTTCGTCGATGCTGGTATACCACTGCCCGATCCCGGCGCGCTCCGCGTAGGCTTTTGCCCGTTCCGGCTGGATGTCACAGGTGGCAACCAGCTGCGCGCCTTTTACCTTGACAATGTCCGGCAGATACTGATGTCCCGCGAAACTGCCGCAGCCGATGATGGCGACTTTCCATTTTTTCTGTTCCGACATAATGCTGCCCCTCCGTTGAAGCAATCATGATCATAATACGACTGAAAAAACAGGAGATCCAAATCAGTACACAACGGGAACCGGTCTGTTTTCCTTTGACGAACGAATGGCGGCGTCCAGCAGCGCCATCATGCGCACGTTGAAATCCGCCGTGACCGTGAGGTGCCAGGGAGCGCCTTCCCTGTAATGGCGCACCATCAGGGCGGGCAGGTTCGGGTCGCAGAACGGCGCCTCATACCGAAGCGGGATCTCAGCGCCGGTGAGGGTCATGGCTTTTACCTGTTTATCCGCAGTGGTATAAAGGACGCCTTCCTCACAGCACAGCACCGGGCCGGTAGGCAGGAATTTGTTGGGCATCGTCCAGGTGGCTTCCAGAACGCTCATGGAAGAAGGATAGTCCACGATCATGGCCGCGTTGTCTTCCGGCTCCATAAAGGGAGTATTCAGATTCCTGGCTTTGGCGTAAACGGACAGGGCATTTTCCTCCTGGAACCAGGTGGAATACATGGCTCCGTAACAGCCGATATCCAGGAACGCGCCGCCGCCCATATCGCTCTGGTACCACCAGGTCGCGGCTTTTTCCGCGTCGGTCATGCCCTCCGCCGCGGCGTCCACGCCGCGGTGGCTGGCTCCGACCCCGAGCGGACCGGTGTGGCCGTTGATGTAATACAGCTTTTTCAGCTTTCCGACGATCCCGGTGCGGTAGGCGGCGTCCAGGCAGCGGATGTAGGGGCGCCAGGAAGTGGGCCAGTTGACCAGCACGTCCACGTGATACCTGTCTGCCAGCGCGGCGATGGATCCGGCTTCCTCCAGCGTGACGGCCATGGGCTTTTCCACACTTACATGGATCCCGCGGCTCGCGATCTCCTGCGCAACGCGCGCCTTGTTCACATTGGCGCAGAGCAGAAAGCAGACATCCGGTTTGACGGTGTCGAGCATTTCTCTGTAATCGTCAAACGGAGTGAGGTGATGCGCCGAAGCCACGTTTTCAAGATTCCAGTCCCGCGTGTAGCGCTTTTTGACCAGTTCCGGCCTTTGGGGATGCACATCCGCGATGCCGCAGAGCGTGATGCCGTCTGTTTCCAGAATGTACTGGCTGATTTCATTCACATGCATATGCGCGAAGCCGATAATGGCTGCCCGGATACTTTCCATCTGACAGGTTCCTCCTTCATCGCGGTCCGTTTGCCGCTAAAACCGTGAAAATGCCGATCGGAAAGATTTACTGAGTGAATTATACGCGATCGGGTTGCCATCCGTCAAGAAAAGATATATACTGTTTTGTGCACAAAATTAACATCCGGGAGGATGTCATGCTGTACAGGGCAAACGGTGCGGACGGTGCTTTCGTCAGGGAAGCATACAGGATCACAAGGGATACCACCTGGAGCGCGGTGGACAGGCGGCATGTTCTGGTGTGCGTCGAGAAGGGCATTGTCAGATTCGGTATCGAAGGACACGAATATGCCGCGGCGGAGGGAGATCAGATTTTTATTCCTTCGGGAAGCGTATATACGAGAAGCCCTGCCGATCACGGCGCGGCTACGATCTGCTATCTGCGTTTTGAAACCGGAAAACCGTTTTCGGAAGTTTATCGATCCGAAGCATACGGGGAAGAGGGCGGTGCCTGCCTGCTTCTGAAGAATCACATCAGCGGGGGAAAGGCGGCGCTGGGACTGGCAGAACGGATTCTGGAGGCCGTTTCAGACGGGCGTGCCGTAATGCGGCGGATGGCGGATATGATGCTCGCGGAACTGCTGTATATGCTTTCGGCGGAAACCGTGCGGAGCCTGGAAAATGTAAGGCCGTCCGCGACGGAGAACGAAAAGCTGTTCCGGGTCCGGGAAGCCCTGAAATACATACGTGCACATTATACTTCCACGATCGGACTGAACGACCTGACGGAATGCTGCGGGATCTCCAAGCAGCATCTGATCCGTCTCTTCCGGCAGGAAACCGGGATGACGCCGATCCGGTATGTGAATTATTACCGCATGTCCAGGGCAAGACTGCTGATCCGGGACCGTCCCGATCTGCGGATCGAAGAAATCGCACAGGAAATGGGATACGGCAACCCGCATTATTTCAGCCGGCTTTTTACTTCCGTGATCGGACAGACGCCGTCCCAGTGCAGGGAAAAGGTGATTCAGGCCGAAAGCAGCGACAGAAGTGTATTGACACGGCACGCGGGCGACATATAATGAGAACGGGAAAACGGGATTTCCGCCGGAAGAATGGGGGGACGGAGCATGCAGCACGTTTATGATCCGAAGGGGAATTGCTGGGAGGAACAGCTGTCTTCCGTACTGACGCAAAAACAGCTTGAGGCCTGTGAGGACCGGATTGCCGCTTATCCGCCCAGGAGCATTTTCGATGATCTGAGCCTGACGGAATGGAAGCAGCTTCGGGCCCTGTCGTATCTTGCCTTTGAACCGAAGCGGCGCAGCGCGGACATCGGGGAAACACGGGCGTTTGTGCAGGAAGATTTTGCCGCGGAAGCGCGTTTCCTGTTTTCCGGGGAGGACGCGCTTCTGGTGCGCCTCGTGCTGCACGGGGGCACCTATCCGATCGAGGATATGGAAGAGCTTCCTTTTGCGGAATCCCTGCTGAAAAGGATGTGGTGTACGGCGAGTTTTGAGGAAGAGGACCTGCTTGTGACGCTGCATCCGGTGCTGATGGACAGGGTGGAGGAAATCTACCGCAGCGATACCTACAAGGTGCTCAGGCAGCTGACTTTCCAGACGGAAGCGCTGATCCACTCGATTCTCTATACCCGGGGAGGATGCCATCTGCCGTCGATGACCGCGGCCTGTTCTGACCTGCTCAAACAGAACGGCATCGCGGACTTCAGGCCGGAGTGGATCGAAAGGAGCATGAAGGCCGCTTTTGAATATGTCCGGGAAGGCGATGCCGATTATCTGGTGCATCCGGCTTTGCGGAATGCGAAGGAAAAAATACGCCGGGGAGATTATCCCGAGATCCGGAGCTTTGAAGAGAGCGCCGAGAGCATTCTGGGCGGAATGAACGACATGCTGCCGCAGGAAAAAGACGCGCAAAATGAAATGCTTGCCGCTGTTCTCCGCTGTCTGCGGCCGGAGTGCGAGCCCGCGGAGGTGTGCAATGACCTGCGCTTTATGGCAAAGCAGGGAGCGAGCCTGAACGAAATGAGGGAAGTGCTGTCAAACACGCTGATGTCGTATGTGACGCCGAAAATCGAGAACGCGCTGATCCGTCTGCAAAGGGAAACCGTTCCGTGGGAGAACGGGAACCGGAGGCTGAACTGACATGCGCTATTATCACTGGATCATCCGGGAAAACGAAGGCGGAGCCGTGATGCGCAACGCGGTTCGCCGCGCGCTGCCGCTGCTGCCTGCCTCCGCCGTCAGGGAGGCTTTCGCGCGCAGGGACGTGCGCCTGAACGGCAGGCGGATCGGCCCGGAAGAGGCAGCGATTCCCGGTGCCGGGGCGGAGCTTTGGACCGACGCGGAAACAGGACTCGAGCGCGTGTATGAGGACGGAAGAATTCTTGTGATCAACAAACCGGCAGGACTGTGCGTGGAAGATGAAGGCGCCGGTATGACCGTGATGACCCTGGCGGAACAGTACGCTTCGGGCGCATACCAACCCAGGCTCTGCCACAGGCTGGATACGAGGACGAGCGGCCTTCTTGTGCTTGCCAAGGATCGGGAATCGGAACAGGCCATGGTGCAGGCTTTTCATGACAGAACGCCGGAGAAAATCTATCAGTGCATCGTAAAAGGAAAGCCGCAGCCGGAAAACGGGCTCTTTTCGGCATACCTTGTCAAGAACAGCGAAGCGGGACGGGTGAGGATCGTTTCCCATCATACCCCGGGAAGCCTGGAGATCAGGACGGAATACGATACGCTTCGCACGGGGACGGGCATGAGCCTTGTCAGGGTGCGCCTGATCACCGGCAGAACACACCAGATCCGCGCCCATATGGCGTATCTGAACCATCCGATCCTGGGCGACGATGTGTACGGAGACCGAAACTGGAACCGGAAAATGAAATGTACGGACCTGAAACTCTGCGCGGTGGAACTGACGTTTCATTTCGAAAAAAGTGCCGAATTGTCGTACCTGAACGGCATTCCGATGAGAATTCACGCTCCGTTTGAAAAAATGCTTGACATCTCTTCAAACCCGTGATATTATCTTAAAACGTCAGCAGGTTGATTTGACCTTCTGACCCGGTTGGCTGAATGAGCGCCTGTAGCTCAGCTGGACAGAGCAACGGCCTTCTAAGCCGTGGGTCGGGGGTTCGAATCCCTCCAGGCGCGCCAGGTATATGGTGGGTGTAGTTCAGTGGTTAGAGCGCCAGATTGTGGCTCTGGAAATCGTGGGTTCAACTCCCACCTCCCACCCCATTTCCTGGTTTCAGTGCGGGGTGTCCTATGCGTTGGGGTGTAGCCAAGTGGTAAGGCACGGGACTTTGACTCCTGGATGCGTAGGTTCGATCCCTGCCACCCCAGCCAATCTGACCCATTAGCTCAGTTGGCAGAGCACTTGACTTTTAATCAAGGTGTCCGGAGT
>CADBNX010000138.1 GCA_902796115.1 uncultured Eubacteriales bacterium | reverse complement strand
GTGATGTTTTTCAGCTCCAGCAGCGCCATCCGCATCCTTCCTTTCCGCTTACGCCGCCATCGGGTTGATTTTCCGGCTCAGGCGGTTGAATACGCCGGATACGAGCATGGTCACCGCGATCATCACCATGGCTACGGCGGAAGCCTGCACCCAGTCCCGCAGGCTCATTGCGTACTGGTACACCATGGTGGAGAGCACCTGGGTATCGGTGGCACCCAGCAGCTGCGGCGTGGTATAGGCCGTCATGCAGCCGGTGAACACGAGCACCGCGCCTGTGACCAGGCCGGATATGCTCAGCGGGAACACGATGCGCAGGAACGCGCCGAGCCGCGTCGCGCCGAGGCTGCCCGCGGCCTCCGTCAGATCCTCCGGAATGGAATCCATCACGCCCAGCAGGGACAGTATCATCTGGGGCAGGAAGAGCTGCACGAAACCGACGGTCATCGAAAACTCATTGTACAGAAGGGACTGGGGACGGGAAAAGAGACCAGCGCCCACCAGGAACTGATTGACGATCCCCTTGCGGCCCAGAATGACCATCCAGCTGAAGGAACGGATCACGGGGCTGGTGAACATCGGGAAAACGGCCAGCGCCATCATCATGCCCTTGCGGCGGGAACAGCGGCTGATATAGTACGCGCAGGGAAAGCCCAGTACCGCGCACAGGAGCGTGGAGAGCAGGCTCAGCCGTACGCTGCGGCCGAACACCTGCTGAAAGTATTTGCTCTGCAGCAGTTTCCCGTAATGCTCCGGCGTGAAGCTGCCTTCCGCGGAAAAGGTGGACAGCAGGATGGAAAACAGCGGGATCAGCATAAAAACGGTCACAAACAGCACACCGGGCAGAATCAGCAGCAGCCAGATGTGCTTTCCCTTCATTGCGCTCTTCCTTCCTGCTTTCCGGTAATGTTCGGAAAACAGGTTTCATTCTATCATATGAATCCGATCCCGTCAACGTCTCCCAGGGATACAGTTCGAAATTATGGACGTTTTGCAAAGAATGAGGGGATATTGTTCGGATCATGACCCGACGCGCGGCATATCCGGCACGGAATCCGCAGGCCGGTTTGCGGCTGCATGCAAAAAACGGGGGCTGCCGCAGTTCCTGTGCAGCAGCCCCCCGAATGCGCGGTCGGTCATTTTGCGTATTTGAAGCCCAGGGTATTGAACGCGGCGTCGATGTTGTGGTTCACGTTGATGGTTTCGCTCACCATGCCGGTGGATACCGTGCCGTCCTGCGCGGTGAGCACCAGCGAGGTGCCGGCCATTGACGCTTCAACGGCGAATGTGCCGGCTTCCTGATACGCGTCCTCTCCGTCTTTTTTGACGGCGATCGTATAGGTGGCGTCCGGATTCAGCGTCAGGGCGCTTTCATACCTGCTGCCGTCTTCCGCTTCCGTTTCCGCGAAAAACTCGCCCTGAACCGCTTCTCCGTAGAAGACGATGGCTGTGGTCATGGGCACGCTCGCTGAAATGGGGACCTTGATTTCGATGACCTGGTTCGCAAGGGTGCCTTCCAGCGCGTCCGCGTCTTCCCGGTTCAGCACGAGGACGCCGTCCTCGCAGGAGAAGCTTCCTTCCAGCACATAATTGTCTTCTTCCCCGAGGGAAGCCGTGTACACGTAGCCGCCCACCGCGTCAAGCACCAGGGAAGCGTTCACCGTAAAGCCCATCATGCTCATGTCCTTGAAGCCCAGGTATTCGCCCGCTGCGTCCGCGGTCAGCGCCTTCTGCAGGCTGATCTCCCGGGGCGATGAAGCCATGGCGGAGAGGAACGCGCTGACGGTCATGCCGTTTTCGTCGATGGTTCCGATCTGGCCTTCCCGGCCGTCAAGGGAGATCTGCCCGTCCGCGATCGAGAACGATCCCGTCTGGGTGAAATCGTAGGTTTCCCCGCCCATGGCGAAGGTGCTGGTCAGCGTGTATTCCGTGCCGTAATCCAGGCTGACGGTCACTTCGTACACGATGCTGCTGCCCATGGCCTGCACTTCGAGGCTGCCCACATACGCACCCAGGTATTCTTCGTACGCGATTTTTTTGGCGACGGGATAGATCGGGTTCTCCGGATCCTCCGTATTCGGGCTGAAGCTGGCCGCGCCGTAGGGAACGGCGGTGGAGAAAACCAGCTTGCCTCCGTC
>CADBNX010000137.1 GCA_902796115.1 uncultured Eubacteriales bacterium | reverse complement strand
TTGTGCGCGTTACCATCAGAATTTCTGACCATTCTTCATAAACTCAATCAGGTTGACATGACGTATCCCATTCCTTTGCTGAAGAAGAAAATCGGTCGTCATCAAATATCTGGGATAGTTATCCCGGATCATCTCGAGAGGACGATACTCCCGTTCCTCAGTCTCCCTGCTGTTTGCGATCGTAAAGGCAACCTGGATATAAGCGTAATTCCGTTCTTCTCCGCGCACAATAAAATCACATTCCAGTCTTCCGATCCTTCCCAAACTGACAGCATAATCACAGGCTCGGGCATAGATATAAACCAGATTTTCCAGATCCGGCCCATACTGAATGGTATTATCGGTATTCAGCGCATAATAAAAGCTCAGATCGGACAGATAGTATTTTTTTTCTCCCTGGAGAGAACGTTTGGATTTCATATCAAATCTCGGGCATTCGTAAATTACTTTGGAATCGAGCAGTATTTGAACATATCTTGATACCGTCTGCTTTGTGATCCGGATTCCGTTTCCTCTCAGAGCCCGATAAATACTGCTGATACTCATTCGTCCCCCGAAATTGTTGATCAGATACACACGAAGCTTCTCAAAAGTATCTTTTTCCCTGATTTTGACTCTTTTCCGAATGTCTTTTTCAAAGATTTCCCCGATGATTCCCTGCACGTATCTTCGTTTATCCTGCCTGGTTTCCAACAGTACAGCCCGCGGAAAACCTCCTTCCAGAATATAATCCGCCAGCTCCTGCTGAAGATTGACGGAAACCGGAAGCTGATAGAAAGCTTTCATATCCAGATATTCTTCAAAACAAAGAGGAAACACCTCAAATTCCAGATATCGGCCGGTCAGCTTCGTGACCAGCTCTCCGCTGAGCAGATACGAATTTGAACCGGTAATAAAGATTGACCAGCCGCCCTCTGTTCTGAACCCGTTCAATACTTCTTCAAAGTTCTGAACATTTTGAATCTCGTCGATGAAGAGATAGCGCATCATTCCACCGGGGTCATTTTCATCGATCAGCTTTTCCAATGCATCTGCGGTTTTAATCTTCCGATACCTGCGAATATCCATATCCAGGTAGATGATTTGCTTTTCAGGCACCCCCTTCGAACGGAGTTCTTCCGCGATCATCTGCATCAGGCATGACTTCCCGCACCTTCTGACGCCGGTGATTACCTTGATGATATCGTCCGCATGGCAGAAGCCGCGAATCTTCTTCAGGTATTTTTCCCGTGGAAACAGGTTCATTGCAGATTCCTCCATTCCTGATTCGGATAAGCTGATCTTAACACAATTCTGCCAAAACAGCAAGTTAACGCGCACAATTTTGCCGTTTCGTCAAATTTGTGCGCGTTAACCGGTCGGATTGTCAGACACAAACCCTGTGCTTCTCTCAAATAACCGAATCGTGTTTTTGTATCCGTCAATCGTGTTTTTCGTCATGGAAATGGTGTTTTTCAGTCCGGCGCAAAGACCTTATTGAAAACCTCTTCCGCTATGGATTATGCTTTCGGCGGAGAACCTGTAATACTGATTCCATTTGTCCGGCCGAAGTCCGCAAAGCAGGCGAGACCCGGTTCGGTTCCAAACGACACCACCCCTTATTATTTCGATTGGGTTTTCACAGAAAAATCCGCTTCAACTCCTTTTCCGATCGCCGCTCCTGCGGTATAATAGGACAGATCCGGCGCGGGCGCGCATCCCGTATTCTCCGCCCGCGCAAACCAGAAAGCAGACGAAAAGGACGAAATGCTATGACGATCATCACAAACGCGAAAATCATCCGTGGAAATTCGGTCACACCGGGCGAAATCGCCTTTGACGGGGGCCTGATCACGCAGGTACCCGCGCAAAGGGACGGCGCGGAGCTTGCGGACGCGGGCGGCGCGTATCTGTCGGCCGGGTTCATCGACCTGCATACCCACGGCGGAGGCGGATATGATTTCCTCGACGGCACCGCCGAGGCGTTCCGCGGCGCGGCCGAGCTGCACGCGAAGCACGGCACGACCACACTCGTCCCCACCGCCACCTCCTGTTCCGCGGAAGAGCTTCTTTCCCTGTGCTCCGTCTTCCGTGAAGCGCGCAGGACGAACACGCGCGGAGCCGATATGCCCGGGCTGCACCTTGAAGGGCCCTATTTCTCGCCGGCACAGGCCGGGGCGCAGGATCCCCGGTTTCTCAAAGAACCGGACCCGGACGAATACATGAAAATCCTCGATTCCGACTGCCCGGTCATCCGCTGGTCCGCCGCCTGCGAGCTGAAGGGCGCGTTTGCCTTTGCCGAAGCGTGCCGGGCGCACGGCGTGCTCTGCGCGATCGGACACTCCGACGCCGATCTTGCCGCCGTGGAGGAAGCGATCGGGCACGGCTTCACGCACCTGACGCACCTCTACTCCGGCATGAGCACGGTGCACCGCGTCAATGCCTACCGGGTATGCGGCGTGGTCGAGGCGGGCTATCTGCGCGACGATCTGACGGTGGAGATCATCGCGGACGGCTGCCATCTGCCGAAGGGACTTCTGCAGATGATTTACCGTTTCATCGGCCCGGAAAGGACCTGTCTGGTGACGGATTCCATGCGCGCGGCGGGGCTTCCCGACGGCTCGGTCAGCGTCCTCGGAAGCCTGAAGAGCGGCCAGGAGGTCATTGTGGAGGGGGGCGTGGCCAAAATGCCGGACCGAAAAGCCTTCGCGGGCAGCGTCGCGACGGCCGACCGCCTGCTGCGCACGATGGTGCTCGTAGCGGAGGTGCCGCTGGCGGACGCCGTGAAAATGCTGACGGAAACGCCCGCGCGCATCCAGCACCTCACCGACCGGGGCACGCTTGATGTCGGCAAACGCGCCGATCTGGTCCTCTTTGACGAAAACCTTCGCGTGATCCGGACCATTGTCGGCGGGAATACGGTGTACCGGGAATGACCGCGCAGGGGCAAACCGGAGCATTCCGGATCACCCTTCGCGCTCTTGTTCCGGAAAAACGGCATTGGATCCAAATCTGGAAACCGGGAGGTATCATCACATGGCGGAACTGCGGAATCTGAACGGCCGGCCGGCCATCTTTGCGGGAGGACAGGCCTGTCCGCCCTACATGGCCACCATACGCACCAACGACCGGGATCATATGGTCATCGACGCGGAATACTACCGGGAGCTCGGCAGGGCGGGCATCCGCATCTTCTTCCTGATCTGCGACACGGTCTGGCTCAAGCCGCAGGCCATGGAACAGTTCCGGGAGGAGGCGGAAATCCTGCTGCGGGAGGTACCCGGGGCGCTGATCATCCCGCGCATCGGCCTGCATCCCACCAACGCGTGGATCGAGGCGCATCCGGAGGAGTGCGTCACTTATTCGGACGGCTCCCGTCCGCCGGTGCACCTGTGGACGGAATCCTACGAGGCCGACCTGCCCGCTCACTACTGCCTGTGCTCCGCGAAGTGGCGGGAGGACGCGGGCCGCGCGCTGACGGATACCTGGGAGAAGCTCATGGCGCTGCCCTATGCCGATCACATCATCGGCTGTTTCTTCGCGGCCGGCGGCACCAGCGAGTGGTATTACATGCTGCCCCCGGTCAGGGACGGAAAATCCGCCGGATACAGCCGTGCCTTCCGGCAGCACTTCAGCCGGTATCTGACGGAGCGGTACGGCACGGACGAGGCGCTGCAAAAGGCCTGGGGCCGCACGGACGTGACCCTGGACAATCCCGCCATCCCGGAAGCGGAGGCGCACTATTTTGCCGAAACGGCGGACTTTGAGGCCTGGAACCCGCGCTTTCGAATGCTCTCCAACGCGCCGGTTCCGCCGCCCTACGGCAACGGCAGCAATATCGGATCCTTCGTGAATTTCAATACGCGGCGGGATGTATTCGACTTTTACCGCGCCAGACACGACGGCACGGCGGAATCGATCCTGCATTTCGCCCGGCTCATCAAGCGGGCGACGCCGGACCGCCTGGTGGGCGCGTTCTACGGCTCCCTGGGCTGCACGCACTTTCTGAACGGCGGCACCTGCGGCGGCACGATGAAGCTGCTTTGCTCGCCGGACGTGGACTTCCTGGCCGCGCCGGGGGTGTATGAGAACCGCCAGGCGGGCGGGTTCGTGGGTCAGCGCGAGATACAGGATTCCTTCGCCCTGCACAATAAGATCTACATCGTGGAGGACGACACCCGCACGCACCTGGAAAACCGCTGGTTCGCGGACCAGTACGGCGTATATGACCTGACGGACTCGGTGAACATCATGAAGCGGGAGTTCGGCCGCACCCTGTGCGAGGATGTGCAGGCCTGGTGGTTCGATCAGCTGCTGGGCGGACGCAGATACAAGCACCCGGAGCTCTACCGGCTCATCGCCCGGCAGCAGGAGATCGCGCGCGAGGCCTATACGCTGCCCCGGGACAAGGGATGCGAGATCGCCTTCATCTATGACGAGGAGAGCCTGCAGGCCGTCTCCCAGGACACCAGCAAGGAACTCATCGAGATGACCCGCAATTATGAGATGGCGCGCATCGGCGCTCCGGTTGACCAGTACTATCACAACGACATGGCGCTTGAGGGCATGCCCGCGCACAAACTGTATCTTTTCTTCAACACCTTCATCCTTACGGATGAGGAGCGCGCGGTCATCCGCGGTCGCCTCGCCAGGGAGGGCGCCGTCGCCGTGTTCATGTACGGTTCGGGGGTCATCAATCCCGACCGGGACGTGCCCTTCGACGCGGCGCACATGAAGGATCTGACGGGCATGGACATGGCCATGCTGGAGGACCGCTTTGACGCCAAGTTCCGCTACGACGGCGAAAAGGATCCCATTTTCGCGGACTTCGACCGGCGGACAGTGTACGGCTGCTCCGGCTTCCGGCTCAAAAAAGTGGTGGTGGGAGACAAGCGTATGCCCGCGTCGTATCTCTATCCGCTCTTCTATCCCCGGGATGAGGAGACGCGCGCCGCGGCTCACTTCCTCACAAGCCGGGTGCCCGCGGTTTCCGTGAAGACCGTGCATACAGAGGATGGAAGCTACACCGCCGTCTACTGGGGCGGAAAAACCATCACCGCGCCGGAGATCCGCGCCGTCGCGAAATGGGCGGGCTGCCACATTTTCACGGACAGCGGGGACGTGCTCTACGCCAACCGCAATTATGTGACGCTGCACGCTTCCTCGCCCGGGCTGAAGACCGTCCGTTTCCCCCGGCCCTGCGCGCCGGTGGAGGTATACGACGGCCGCACCTTCGGGGAGGGCGTGACGCAGGCGCAGGTCGAAATGGAGACCGGAGAAACGATCATGCTGCGGTACCTGTTCACTGCGTGAACAGGTACCGCGGGCTGGTACTCCGTACCCCCCGCGTGCCCCCCGGCGCAAGGCCCAAGCTCTTCGGAAAGCCAGGTCGAGATTCGCAAGCGAATCTCGAAACTGTTTTCCTCATACATGGGCCTTGCGTCAAGGTATGAAAATCGCGGTGCGATTTTCCATCATTCAACGGCAAAGCCGCTGAATGATGATAGAATGCAAAGGGTGTTCCCCCTCTGCACTCCCCTTGCGAATCATGCTTTATTGGATTTACATTCAGATTGAGCATGTTGCTTTAGAGCTACGCATTCAGCATATTGCCCTGCTCTCGCCCATGAACAGGTACCCTGCTGAGACTCGGGTACCTGTCATATGCAGATTCACCTCGACACGTTCCGGATAACCTGCTATAATGCCGTCAGGCTCCCGATTCTGAGGACGGAGGACATGGAATGAACAACCGCCCGATTTCACACCCGGATGACCGCCCCGCGCGGCATATCCGCCTTTCCGGGAGGCGGCCGTGAAGATCCTGCTGACCGGCTTTGACCCGTTCGGCGGGGAGGCGCTGAACCCTTCCTGGGAAGCCGTA
>CADBNX010000136.1 GCA_902796115.1 uncultured Eubacteriales bacterium | reverse complement strand
GACGGCTTCCCGGTTCATCTCGTTGATTTTCTCCGTCAGCATGTCAAAACGCGCAAACAGTTCCATGGGGCATCCTTCCTTTCCCGGAATTGACTTCCATGATAGCACCGGAAGCGGCTGGAAGCAAGAGACAATTTATTGGGGGAAAGCCGCTGCTCAACGGAGACGAAACTGTCATACATGCAACTGCAGCGGCCCGTAAGGAGAAAATCTTCTGCGCTGACCGGTGTAAAAGGTTCATCTCCGGGTCTTCGTGACCTTCACCGGATGCAGCTGGTTTTCCTTCAGCATGCATCCGGGATTGCGGTCGGACTGCCAGGCGACGTAGAAATCTCCGGTGAGGTTTCCGGCGGTGACCTTTTTTCCGTCGGGGGAAACGCTGAAAGCTTCCGTGGACGCGGATGTCATATGGCTGCCGTCGGCACGGACGATGCGGACACGCGCCCCGACAGGCGGACGGAATGTCAGTACCGCATTTTTCAGCCCCGAAACAAGAAATCGCTCGTCCAAAGTCGGATGCTCCGCCGTATGGCGGGAGACGCTTACCACGCTGCGCTCTTTTTGACGGGCAAAAAGGCGGCAGCGTCTGTGCCACCATTTGGGAGAAAAATAAGCAGCCGTATCGTTTTCCAGTACGCATTCCATTCCTTCCATCAGCGGCGCGCCGTCCGGCAGGGAGAGAAAGGTGCGCACGGTCGTGTCTTTCGCGTAGCCTGTGATATACAGGGCGTTGTCGTTCATGGAGAAGTGGATGACCGGAAGGTCGCTTTTGCGCATTTCGCATTCAAAACGCACACCGACGCCGAACAGGCCGAGCATGCCCCGGAGCAGCGCCGCGGAAGGGAAGAAAACCGTCCTGTCCAGCTGCTGCGGCAGCGAGCCTTTCGAATCCGGATCATGCGGAAAACTGCCGCGCACCCAGGCGATCGCCGCGCCTCGCGCGTCGCGGCGGACGCTTGCGTAGACACGCTGCAGGGCACCGCGCCGAACAAGGGCGCAGTATTCGATATTTTCCGCATTAGAAGCCGTTTCGCAGATGCCTCCGTCCGAAAGAAGGGAATCATGGCGCAGCCGTTTGGGCTGCGGCAGGTCCGGGGCCGTATCCCGAAGCAGAGCGGTTTCGACGGTCAGGTCCCCGGAAAGCGGTTCGCCGTTTTCTACGCCGAGAAGTTCCCTGATTTCCCGTGAGGCGTAAGCGGTGCTGCCGTACATCAGCAGGCGGATTCCGGCTTTCACGGCGCGCAGGACCGCCGCCTCGGCCGGCGTATTTTTGTGCGGTACCGGTGTCACCAGGATTTTGTCCCGGTATGACGCCGGATCGGCTTTCAGGAACACGCCGTCCGATACCACCGAATTGAGCGGCATTCCCTGATCGATGGCGTTTTCCACGAACCAGTCGTCCATGAAAAACTCATCCGTTTTTCCTTCGCGCAGCCCCAGCTGTATATAGCTGTCGATGGGATACAGCCAGGTGACAGGACCCGCCTCATCCGGATAATGGCTGTAAGCATCCAGCAGGTGGGGCGTTACTTCGACGGGACAGCGGCGGGGCAGATGACCGTAGGAGTCGTCCGCGGAGAGGAGATTTATGCCTGCGGGCGGGGTGACACGGTTGTTTTCATCGGTTCGGGCTACGGTCAGCGGAAGCAGGATATCGTGCGGCATGCGGTCATACCGGTCAAACCAGGGACTGTTGTGCCACCAGGGATCATGCGTGTAGTAGCGGAAAAGATAGCCGTTTGCCGGAAGGCGGGCGATTCGGGACATGTATCCGGCCAGTTCGAGCCCGAAGCGGAAATTGAGCGCTGCCCACGGAGAATTGGGCGGCGCGACCACAGGATAGTGATAGATCGCATCGACCGGGCAGCCGTGGGCGGAGATATCCATGCCTGCGGTCAGGTTGCTGCCGCGGGTTTCGATGCGCATCTCGCCCGTAGCTTCGGTGAATTCGCGCCAGAAGGTTTCAATGCTTTCACGTACGGCTGGCGCGTTCGCGAAATCAAATTTCTTTCCGTCAAACAGCTCACCTTTCCAGTTCCAGGACTGCAGGGAATATCCGAAACCGTTGCTCAGCCAGAGAAAGTCAAAGCCCACGTCCCGTTTCAGCGCCATGAACTGTCTGCCCAGAAAACGGCCGAAAGGGGTCCCATCCGGAATCCCGTCCGGATAGGCCGCGTACCGGAAACGGTCGCCTTTCAGCCTGCCCGCGCAATGGATCCACATATGATCCATCATGGAGCCTTTGTTCAGCTCCGGATGACGGTGAAATTTAAAATCCGACCAGGCAAATTCCGGTCCGGGATCGAAGGTCTCGCCGACTTCCACGGGAAGGCCGAGCAGCTCCTGCCCCACATGCTTCAGGGCAAAAATGATGCGCTTCAGGTCGCTGTAGCGCATTTCGGGCGGATCATCCATGTACAGGACAGGCCGCGAATGCAGTTCATTCCCGTCCGGATCCCAGGGCGGCAGCTCCGCTTTGGGATTGCCGATGCCGATATAGCGCGCCCAGTCGAAGGCGGAGTCGAGTTCTCCGCTGTATTCCAGAATTTCGCTGCCGTCGCTGGTCCACAGCAGCACGGCGACGGAGTCCGCATGCCCGATGAGCTCCCGCCAGCCGTCGAAGAGTTCGCGACAGGTTTGTCCGATTCCTTCGTCGCTCAGGTCGAGTCCGAACGGTTTCAGGCTGACCTCGAGGCATACGCGGCCGAGGGGCATTTTTCGGGGGTACTCAAAACCAAACACACGCATCATTTCCTTTCAGGGTTTCTTTGCTTATTATACACAGGATGAATGCAG
>CADBNX010000135.1 GCA_902796115.1 uncultured Eubacteriales bacterium | reverse complement strand
TTGCGGATGGTGGAGAGGCGGTGTGCCACGACCAGCGTGGTGCGGCCCTTGCACAGTTCATCCAGCGACTGCTGGATGAGCACCTCCGTGGTATTGTCCAGCGCGCTCGTGGCTTCGTCCAGGATCAGGATGGCCGGGTCCTTCAGGAAGACCCGGGCGATCGACAGGCGCTGCTTCTGCCCGCCGGACAGCTTCACGCCGCGCTCGCCGATTTCGGTATCGTAACCGTTTTCGAGCGACATCACATAATCATGGATATTGGCGCGCTTCGCGGCTTCGATGATTTCCTCTTCCGTGGCGTCGGGCCGGCCGTAGAGGATGTTGTCGCGGATGGAGCCGGAGAAGAGGAACACATCCTGCTGCACGATGCCGATGCTGCGGCGCAGGGATTCGTGGGTCAGCTTCCGGATATCCACGCCGTCGATCAGAATGGCTCCGTCGCCCTCACGCAGCTCATAGAAATTGGGCAGCAGGTGGCAAAGGGTGGTCTTGCCCCCGCCGGACGGGCCGACGAGCGCCAGCTTTTCCCCCCTGCGGATCTGCAGGCTGACGTTGTGCAGCACCTCCTGCGTGGGGTCATAGGCATAGCTGACGTTGCGGAATTCGATGCTGCCCTGCACGTGCCTGAGCGGCACGGCGTCAGGCTGATCCTTCTCGGGCTCTTCGTCCATGATTTCCAGGAAACGCTTGAAGCCGCTGACGCCGTTCTGGTACTGCTCCATGAAATTGATCAGCGTATTCACGGGACTGATGAACAGGTTCACGGATACGATAAAGGTGGAATAATCGCCGAAGGATATACGGCCGGCATACAGGAACAGGCCGCCGGCGATGAGGATGATCACGTTGAACACGTCGGTGATGAAGGCTGTGGCGGAGAAAAATTTGGCCATTGCCTGGTATGCCTGACGGGAAGCCTCCACAAATTCGCGGTCGCCCCGCTCAAATTTTTCCACTTCCAGCTGCGCGTTGGTATAGGCCTTGGTGACACGGATGCCGGTGACACTGCTTTCCACGGCGGCGTTGATGGTGGCGTTGCTTTTGCGTCTGTTGTCAAACGCGCGGCGCATGGCCTTGCGGAAATGCAGCGTTACCGCCACCAGGATAGGGACGCAGGCAAAAATGATCAGCGTGAGCGGCACATTGATGCTGCACAGGTAGGAGAAGGAAAGCAGGATCATGACCGAGGAAATCAGCAGGTTTTCCGGGCCGTGGTGCGCCAGCTCGCAGATTTCAAACAGATCGCTCGTGAGCCGGGTCATGATGCGTCCGGTCTCGTGATTGTCGTAGAAACGGTAGGGCAGTTTTTCCAGATGCGCGAACAGATCCCGCCGCATGCAGGACTGCATTTTCACGCCGATCAGATGTCCGTAATACTGCACGAAATAGCGCAGCAGCATGCGCACGGCGTACAGGACCAGTACGATGATGCCGGCAATAACGATGGTAGTGTACATCTTTTCGGGAATGTACCGATTGAGCATTTTGTTGGTGATGATGGGGTAGACCATGCCGATGACCGATATGAGCAGCGCGGCGAGCATGTCAAGGATGAGCATTTTCCGGTGAGGCCTGTAATAGTGGATGAAACGTTGAAGCATCGGTATCTTCTCCTCCTGCGGAATGATGAATCATGCGCGTACGCATGCCCCTCACGGTAATGATTATATCCCGTAACCTGAGAAAAAGCCATACGCAATTTCGGCCCGGCAAGGGAAAAAATGACGGTTTTTGCGCCGGGCGCGTTTTCTGCAGGTTGATTTTCCGACCGGGAAAAGGTATACTGTGACGGACTCCCTTATTTGAAAGGAAGCGCTTTTATGCTTGAATTGCGGAATGTGACTTATGAAGTGGAAGAAAACGGGAAAACGCTCGATATTGTACGGGACGTCAGTTTTGTGATCGTCCCCGACCGCTTTGTTGTGATTACCGGCCCGAACGGGGGCGGAAAATCCACACTGGCCAGGCTGATATCGGGCGTCATCAGGCCCACCTCCGGGCAGATCCTCTTCGACGGGGAGGATATCACTGCCCTCGGGATTACCGAACGCGCGAAACGCGGCATCAGCTACGCGATGCAGCAGCCGGTCCGCTTCAAGGGGATCGAAGTGCTGGATCTGATGCGCATGGCGGCGGGCAGGAACCTGAGCGTGGCGGAAAGCTGCGAGTATCTGTCCAGGGTCGGTCTGTGCGCGCGGGACTATATCAACCGCGAGGTGAATGCCAGCCTTTCCGGGGGTGAGCTCAAGCGAATCGAGATCGCGACAGTGCTGGCGCGGGCAACGCGGCTGTCCGTGTTCGACGAACCGGAGGCCGGAATCGACCTGTGGAGTTTCCAGAGCCTGATCCGGGTGTTTGAGAACATGAGGAAGAGCATTCAGGATTCCTCCATCCTGGTGATCAGCCATCAGGAGCGGATCCTGCGCATCGCGGATGAGATCATCGTTATCGCGGACGGGCGGGTAAAACAGCACGGAACCCGGGAGGAAGTGCTGCCGGGTCTGATCGGCACTTCCAGCGCCGAGACCGCGTGCGAACGCCTGGAGGAGGAGGAAAACTGACATGGACGAGATACAGAAGCGGATCCTGGCCGAGGTGGCGGATCTGCACGAGGTGCCGGAAGGCGCGTACAATATCCGCGCGAACGGTCAGAGCACGGGCCGGCGCAGCACCGCGAATATCGAGATCAGTTCAAAGACCGATGTGAGCGGGATCGATATCCGCATCAAACCCGGCACGCGGAAGGAGAGCGTGCATATCCCGGTGGTGCTCTCCGAAAGCGGCTATCGGGAAGCGGTGTACAACGACTTTTACATCGGGGAAGACAGCGATGTGGTGATCGTGGCCGGCTGCGGCATTTCCAACTGCGGCGCGCAGGATTCGCAGCACGACGGTATCCATCGTTTCCATGTGGGCCGCGGCGCGCGCGTACGCTATGTGGAAAAGCACTACGGCGAAGGGGACGGATCGGGGAAACGCATCCTGAACCCGGTCACGCAGGTGTATATGGAGCCCGACAGCTTCATGGAAATGGAAATGGTGCAGATCCGGGGCGTGGATTCCACCATGCGCACGACCGAAGCGAAGCTGCAGGAAGGCGCGCGCCTCGTGGTGAAGGAGAGACTGCTCACCCACGGCGAACAGAAGGCAGAGAGCGTATACCGGGTAGAACTGAACGGGGAAAGCTGCAGCGCGGACGTGGTGTCGCGCTCCGTCGCGCAGGAGCGTTCGTGGCAGAAATTCGACGCCCGCCTGATCGGCAACGCGCCCTGCCACGGGCATACGGAATGCGATTCGATCATCATGGACGAGGGAAAGATCCTGGCTGTGCCTTCGCTGGAAGCGAATCATACCGAAGCCTCACTGATCCATGAGGCGGCGATCGGGAAAATCGCCGGGGAGCAGCTGATCAAGCTGATGACACTGGGACTGACGGAAAAGGAAGCGGAGGAGCGGATCATCTCCGGATTCCTGAAATAGGAGGTGCGCGATGGAGAAAATCAGACTTGGAAAAACCGGTATCGAAGCGGAAAAGAACGCCTTCGGCGCGCTGCCGCTGCAGCGCAGGAGCCTGGAAGACGCGGTACGCATCCTGCACCGCGCGCTGGACGGAGGCATGAATTATTTTGACACGGCCCGCGCATATTCGGACAGTGAGGAAAAGCTCGGGGCGGCCTTCTCCGGATGCAGGGACAATCTGTTTATCGCGACAAAAACCGCGGCGCAGAATGCGGAAGGGTTCTGGAAGGACCTGCATACTTCCCTGCGGACCCTGAAAACGGATTATATCGACGTGTACCAGCTCCACAACCCGTCCTTCTGCCCGAAACCCGGGGATGGGAGCGGATTGTATGAAGCGATGCTGGAAGCAAAGAAGCAGGGAAAGATCCTGCACATCGGCATCACGAACCACCGCCTGCGCGTGGCGGAGGAAGCGACCGAAAGCGGGCTGTACGACACCCTGCAGTTCCCCTTCAGCTATCTTTCGGGTGAACAGGAAGCGAAGCTTGTGCGGCTGTGCCGTGAAAAGGATATGGGCTTTATCGCGATGAAAGCGCTCTCCGGCGGGCTGATTCGGGACGCGCGCGCCGCCTGTGCCTTCATGAATGGCCAGGAAGGCGTTCTGCCCATCTGGGGCATCCAGCACATGCACGAACTGGAGGAGTTTCTTTCCTATATCCGGCAGCCGCCTGAAATGGACGCCGAGGCGGAACGGGTGATCGCGAAGGACCGGGAAGAGCTCTGCGGGGATTTCTGCCGCGGCTGCGGATACTGTATGCCCTGCCCGGCCGGCATCGAAATCAACAACTGCGCGCGGATGTCCCTGATGCTGCGGCGCTCGCCGTCCGCTTCCTGGCTGAGCAAAGGGTGGCAGCGGAAAATGGAAATGATCGACGGCTGTCTGGACTGCGGCGGGTGCGAGGCAAAATGCCCCTACGGCCTCAGGATACGGCCGCTGCTCAGGAAAAACCTTGAGGATTACCGCCGCGTGCTCAGCGGAGAAGTATCCGTCACCTGACGGGGAGGATTCCGGTGGCAAGAAAAGCTTTGGCCGTGATTCTGTTTCTGCTGTCCGCCTGCCAGATTTATCTGATTTTTTTCCTGTCGGGACAGGACGCGGACGCTTCCTCGAAGGTGAGCACCGAGGTGACGCTGACCCTGAGCGAGGCGATCAATCCGGAATACATGGAAGCGGCGACGAAGGCGCAGACCGCGGATGCGGTGAACCTGCTGCACAATCCGGTGCGCAAACTGGCGCACATGGCGGAATTTGGCGCGCTTGGCGCCCTCCTGTGCGGTGCGTTCCTGGCACTTCGGGGGCCTCTGCCGCGGCGGTTTTTCCTGTGCGTGATCCTGTGTGCCGCGACATCCTGCGCGGACGAGGCGCATCAGCTGTTCGCGAACGGCCGGGCTATGATGGTGAAGGATATGCTGATCGATTTTTCGGGATCGATGCTCGGTGCGCTCGCGGTGATGATGAGCGCGCTTTCCGTGCTGTATATCCGGGAGCACGCCCGCCCGCGCGGACACCGGCCGAAGAAAACGGCGCACGCGTCCTATACGGCCGCACCGGATCCGGAAAACAGCCCTCCGCCGCGGCACGGGTGAAACGATCCCGGGCGGCGGAAAGCGGGCATGGACAAAGGAGAAAGATATGCTGATTTGTGATACGCATTGCGACACGCTGTACCGTATGGCAAAGCACCCGCGCAAAAAAAGGGACGTGACTCCGGAACGACTCCGGACCGGCGGTGTCAGTCTGCAGACGATGGCGATGTTCGTGGGCGATTCTTCCGAGATCGGAGAGATCGAAACGTTCTTTCCCCGGATGGAGCGCGCCCTCGCGCGATGGAAAAAGAATACCGGCATGAAACAGGTATTGTCTCCGCTGGAGGCCGTGGAAGGAGAGAGCCGGATCATGCTGTCCGTGGAGGGATGCGATCTGCTTTCGCGCGGGATGGAAGTGCTGGATCACTGGGAGGAGATCGGCGTGCGCATGGCCGCGCTGACGTGGAATTATCCCAACTGCGTCGCGGAACCCCACTGCGGCGATCAGGAGCGGGGGCTGACGCCTTTCGGGCGGGAAGCCGTACGCGCGATGCAGAGAAAGAAGATCGCCGTGGATGTGTCCCACCTGAACGCGCGCGGAGTGGAGGATCTGCTCGAAATGGGCGTTGTGCCGCTTGCGAGCCACAGCTGCTGCAGGGCGCTGTGCGACGTGTCGCGCAACCTGAATGATGAGCAGCTGCGGCATATATTTGCCGCGGGCGGCTATGTGGGCGTGAATTTCTACACGGCATTCCTGAAAGCAGCCGGACCCGCGTCCATATCGGACGTACTGGCGCATATGGAACATATGATGGCTTGCGGCGGGGAGGGAAAAATCGGCTTCGGCAGCGATTTTGACGGCATCACCTCCGCGCCGGAGGGCCTGAAGCATCCGGGCGATCTGCCTGCACTGGCGGACGCGATGCGCGAACGCTTCGGGGAAGAAACCGCGCGGGGGATCGCCGGGGAGAACCTGCTGCGCTACTGGGAGAGGATCGCATGATCGGAATCATCGGAGCCATGCCGTCCGAGGTGGACGCGCTGCGGCGTGAAATGACGGATGTGACGGAAAGAAAAGTCGGCTTCAGCACGATATGGGAAGGAACGCTCTGCGGCAAAAAGACCGCGCTGGCGCTCTGCGGCATCGGCAAGGTGCACGCCGCGCTGTGCGCGCAGGCCATGCTGCTGCGGTATCCTTTGAAACTGCTGCTCAATATCGGGGTGGCCGGCGCGCTGATCGGGGAAGCGGCCATCGCGGACGCCGTGGTGGCGGACGCGGCGGTGCAGCACGATATGGACACCTCGCCGCTGGGGGATCCGCGCGGCATGATCAGCGGCATCAATCTGGTGGAACTGCCCTGTGACCGGGATGCGGCCGGACGGCTGCGCGCGGCCGCGGAACGCTGCGGCATACGCTGCTTTTCCGGCAATATCGCGACCGGGGACCGCTTCATCGAGCGTGTGGAGGAAAAGAAAGAACTGCACACCCTCTTTCATGCCTCGGCATGCGATATGGAGGGTGCCGCGATCGCCCAGACGGCATATGAAATGGGCGTGCCCTACGCGGCGTACCGCTGTATTTCCGATACCCTGTACGGGGATGGGAACGAATACGCGGTGAACGCGGGACGCGCGTGCGAGGCAGGCGCGAAACTGCTGCGCGCTTTTTTGGCGGATATGCCGGAGGCGTGACGGCTTTTCCGGCTGACGGGAGGAAACGGAATGAATAAATGGGATCATCGCTTTATGGAAATGTGCCGCCTGACCGCGACCTGGTCCTCCTGTGTGCGCAGGCAGATCGGTTCCGTGATTGTGAAGGACAAGCGCATCATGACAACGGGCTACAACGGCGCGCCGGCGGGCATGAAAACCTGCGTCGAAAAGGGCGAATGCATGCGGCAGAAAATGAATATTCCGAGCGGTACCCGGGCGGAACTGTGCTATGCCGCGCACGCGGAGCAGAACGCGATCCTGCAGGCGGCAAAACTGGGTATTTCCATTGACGGCGCAACACTGTACTGTACCCATCAGCCCTGCAGCGTATGCGCGAAAATGATCGTCAATTCCGGGATCCGGCGGGTGGTGTACGAGCAGGGATATCCGGACGCGTTCTCGCTTGAGTTTTTCCGTGAGAGCGGCGTGATCCTCGAAAAATACCCGGATGAGGGTGAAAGGACGGAAAAGGAATGAAGAAATTCTGTGCGCTGACCGCGGTGATCCTGCTGCTTGCCTGCTGTCTGCCGGCGTTCGCGGAGTATTATACGACCGAAACCCCCGCGCCGATCCCGGTGATCGCGAAAGAGGATCTGACACCGACGCCGGAGGGAATCAAGCATTATATGCTGATCTGCTGCGACGACTGGGAAGTGAACCCGGACAAGATCGACCGGTGGACGGACGGACTGGTGCTGGTGACGGTGGATACCATCGCGCAGCGCGTGATGCTGACCTCCTTTATCCGGGATATGCTGATTCAGCGGCCGGACGGAAAATTCGGACGGATCAATAATATCGTACGGCTTTTCGGCCAGAACCGTGCGGCAGTGGAAATGCTGGTTGACACGATATCCACTCATTTTGACATTCCGATCGAAAAATACATCGTGGTGCATTTCGGACAGGTGGAGCGCATCGTGGACGCGGTCGGCGGGGTGAGCGTTTACCTGAAAGCGCGCGAAGCGGCGCGGCTGCAAAGCTTTCACCTGGGCGCTGCATCGACCGAGCCGGCGCTCGGCGGGGCCGGGACTTACCGTCTGGCCGGACACGCGGCGGTATTGTACATGCGCATCCGCAAGGTGGCGACCGTATCCGGCGCCACGCAGGATCTGGGCCGGACGGAACGCGTGCGTACGGTGCTGACGACCATCGCCGATTCACTGAAGGACGTTACCTACGACGAGGCGATGGATCTGATGGACGCGGTGCTGAACAACATCACCATGACCAATATGACAACGGCGGATTTCATGGAGGCGCTCACGATCGCGATGAACCTGCGCGGCACGCCTGTGGAAAGCATCCGGATGCCCATCGACGGCACCTATAAGCTGCTGCCCGTATCCGGCATGGCGACCCAGCAGATCGATTATCCGGAAAACCGCGAGGCGCTGCACGATTTCCTGTTCGGCACGAGCTTCGCCGTGATTGACTGAGGAGCGGAATATGGGAAAGATACAGGCGGTGCTTTTTGATATGGACGGGCTGCTGATGGACAGCGAGCGCGTCGGCGTGCAGGTGTCCCTTGCCGTATCCCGGGAAATGGGGTACTGTCTGACGGAGGAGGACGTGCTCAAAACGCTGGGGATCACGCGGGAAGGACTGAAGCGGATCTATGAGGCAAAAGAGCCTTCCTTTGACTGTGAGGCATTCCTCTCACGCTTTACAGCCCGGATGACGCAGCTGGCGCAGGAAGGAAAAATCCCGCTCAAGCCGGGGGCAATGACCCTGCTGGACGTGCTTCGGGAAAGGGGGATCCCCTGTGTGCTGGCCACCTCGAGCCCGGGAAGGATCGCGGATGTATACCTGGAAAAGGCGGGCGTGCGGGCGTATTTCCGGGATATCGTTTCCGGGGACGATCATCTGCCTTCAAAACCGAACCCGGATATGTTTCTCGCCGCGGCCCGGAAGGCAGGCGCGGATATCCGGAACTGTCTTGTGCTGGAGGATTCCCCGAACGGGCTGAAGGCGGGCAGGGCGAGCGGAGCCACGGTTGTGATGGTGCCGGACCTGATTCCGTGGACGGAAGCGCTTGCGCCCTATACGGATGCCGTGCTTCCTTCCCTGGCGGACGCGGTGCCGCTGCTTGACGCATGAACGCGCTGATCCTGTGCGTGGGAAAACTGAAAGAGAACTTCTGGCAGGAAGCCGCGGGAGAATACCTGAAACGTCTGCAGCGCTACGGCAGGGTGCAGGCGGAGGAGGTTCCGGACCTGCCGGAGGGGAAGGGCGCTTCGGACGCGGACCGGAAGCAGATCGTGATGAAGGAAGGGGAGGAACTGCTCGGCAGGATTTCCCCCCGGGATCACGTGACCGCGCTGTGCATCGACGCGCCGCAGATGAGCAGTGAAGCGCTCGCGCTTTTTCTGCGCGAAGGGGAAAACACGGGGAGAAGAGAAGTGTTCGTCATCGGCGGTTCGCTCGGTCTGGGGGAGAACGTGCTCGCGCGCGCGGACGCGAGGCTGAGCATGAGCCGGATGACCTTTCCGCACCAGCTGGCCCGCGTCATGCTGCTGGAGCAGCTCTACCGCGGCGCGAAAATCAACGCCGGAGAGAAATATCACAAATAGCATGCGTATTGAAACACTGAAGCTGCGCTCCTTTCGCAGCTATGAAAGCCTGAATCTGGAGCCGCCCGAGGGCATCACGGTGCTGGTGGGTGAAAACGGCGCCGGAAAGACGAATGTGCTGGAAGCGGTGCATCTGTGCTGCCTGGGCCGCAGCCACCGCACGTCCAACGACCGGGAAATGGTGCGGGAGGGCGCGGAGCAGGCTTTCGTGCAGATGCGTGTGATCCGCGGCACGGGGAAAGAAGAGATCGCGCTGGGGATCGACGCCGCCGCGGGCAGAAGAAAAACGGTGATGATCAACGGCAAAACGGCGGGCCGCATCGGGGAACTGTTCGGACACGCCGCCGCCGTGATTTTTTCACCGGAAGACCTGACCATGGTGCGCGGCGTGCCGCAGGAGCGCAGGCGTTTCATGGATATGCTGCTCACCCAGCGCCGCAGCGCGTATTTTTTTGCGCTGCAGCGCTATACCGCCGCGCTGCGCCATCGCAACGCGCTGCTCAAGGGAGAGGATCTGCGCCAGCTTCCCGTGTGGGATGAGGAAATGGCCCGCTACGCGGAAGAAGTGGTCCGCCAGCGCCGGAACCTCGTGGAAGAACTGAACCGCATCGGGGCGGAGCGTTATGCCTATATCAGCGGAAAGGACCGGGAACGTTTCAGCGCCGCCTATCAGAGCCGGCTGGATCCGGAGGGGGACGTGACGGCGCAGATGCTGCGCGGCCTGGAAGCGAGCCGGGCGGAGGATATCCGGCGGCAGACGACCTCCTTCGGGCCGCATCATGACGACCTGATCCTGCGCCTGAGCGGACAGGAAATGCGCGCCTTCGCCTCCCAGGGCCAGGTACGCACCGCCGCGCTCAGTCTGAAGCTGTCTGCTTTTGATATCCTGACGCAGACGCTGGGGGAAGCCCCGCTGCTGCTGCTGGATGACGTGCTCAGCGAACTGGATCCGGAACGCCGGCGCAGGCTGATGAAGGGCGTATCCGGCGTGCAGACTTTCCTGACCTGTACGGACCTGAGCGATCTGACCGGCGCGGAGCCGGCCTGCGTGCTGCGCGTGACGCCCGGAAAGGCGGAAGCGGCTCTGTCTGCCCCGTGAACATGCCCGAAAACGGTTTCATGGGCAAAGTTTCCGCCCGAAACAGTTGAAATGCGCGGCAGTATCGTGTAGAATAATATCGAAACGGAAGGAACGGGGGATGA
>CADBNX010000134.1 GCA_902796115.1 uncultured Eubacteriales bacterium | reverse complement strand
TGACGAATGTGGATAATGTGAGCTAAATGAGCCCAGCAAAAGTGCTTAAGATGGGCTTGCCAGAAGCGAGTGGGAATGAGTGCCTGTTTTTTCGTTATTTAATTGGTGGTGATGAAGGGAACATGATCAGGCTGGAAAGAATCAGTGGAAAAAACGTTTGGGATATCCTAAAGCTCCGTGTCAGTGAAGCCCAGCGTTCATTTGTTGCATCAAATGACATCAGCATTATAGAGGCATATGTTGTGCAAAACGAAAACGGTCATGCCTTCCCCTTCGGCATATATGATGATGAAACTCCTGTCGGGTTTTGCATGATTGGTTATGGGGCAGATGATTCATGGACAGATGCCCCGGCAATTGCAAAAGACAGCTATAACATCTGGCGGTTGATGATAGATGAACGGTTCCAGGGAAAAGGCTTTGGTAAAGAAGCAATGAATCGAATCCTGGATTTTATCAAAACCGAGCCTTGCGGATCTGCTGAAACATGCTGGCTGTCATATGAACCGGAAAACACGGTCGCAAAAAACCTGTATCGCAGCTTTGGCTTTCAGGAAACCGGAGATTGGGACGGAAACGAAATCATTGCCGTACTTGATCTGATAAGAGCTGACAATGTTCAAAATCATGATGAGGCGACATAAGTCCGGCAGCGGTTGACGGAATGTGCGGAGAATCGTCCTGAGTTTCCGTTATTCCTCCGTTTTCAGCGCCGCCACCATATTGATCCGACGGTTTTTGCGGGCAATCATCATGCCGACGGCCAGTGAGACACCGAAGGTGAGCAGGGTGCTGACGAGCCATGCAGGCAGACCCAGCACCAGTTTCAGTTCATATTCCGCTGCCAGGGCCGTCAGCAGGTACTGCAGCACGCCGATGCCGGCAGGCATGCCGATCAAAATACCGATCACCGTCAGCCACAGATTCTGGCTGATCAGCAGACGGCCGATTTTGCCGTCCTGAAAACCCACTACCTTGAGGGTCGCCATTTCCCGGTAGCGTTCCGTATAGCTCATGATACCCAGGTTGCAGAGCACCACGATGCCCAGAATCACCGCCGCCAGCACCAGCAGCCAGATCATCTTGTTCATCAGGTCCATAAAGGTGTCAAAGGAATCCATGATGGATTGCTTGCTCTGTTTGTTCAGGATATGCGCGTCCTCCGGGATATCCGTTTCGTCCGTGAACACGGAGGAAACGGTATAGGCTATGCCCGTTTGATCGGCAAAGGCCCGCGTCATGAAGACGCCTTCGGTCATCGAATCAAGCACGCCCGCCACCGGCACGGTATAATGCTCGTCGCTGTCGTACGGAGTGAAGGACAGCGTATCCCCGGCGCTCAGTTTGTAATCCCGGGCGATCCGGGCACAGATATAAGCCCCGTCGTCAGTCAGCGGAACGATACGCATATCGGTGTCCGCAAAGCGAACCAAATCATGGGTGACGGAATAAATTTCCAGTGAATATCCCTTGTCTCCGATCTGAATGGCGCGGGAAGCCGCCCAGTCTCCGTTCAGCCGTTCCGCAAGAGAACAGGCCTCCTCCAGCGTCGTGTTTTCGCTGTCAAGGTTCAGCCGGGTGTTGTAATGGATGGCGTTTTCATAGAAAACATTCAGGAAAGCGTCCATGGTGTCCTTCATGCCCAGACCGCCCACCAGCAGCACCATGCAGCCCACGATTCCAAACAGTGTCATCAGGCTCCGGGCCTTATGGCGCACACAATCCCGCAGGTTCCATTTGACGCCGAAATCCAAAGCCTTGAAAAACCCGGTCTCCTCGAACCACAGGTGCCTCATGCGTTTGGGCGTGTAAGGCCGAAGGGCATCTGCCGCCGTGCCGGAAAGCATCCTGCGCACGGACAGAAAGCCGATCAGCGTCAGAAACACGTTGATTCCGGACAGCACGTACCAGGTGAACGAAGGCGCGTGCAGCGACCAGGACGGCATATCGATGTAAGTAGCCATGGCGCTGTCCGGATTCATAATGAACCAGCCCAGCCAGTAACCGACGCCGATTCCCAGGAGCGAACCCATCAGACCGATCACCAGCGCATAAGCGGAATAATGAATCAGGATACGCCGGTCCTTGAACCCAAGGGCTTTGAGCGTGCCGATCTGCGTTTTTTCGCTGGCACAGATGCGGTGCATGGTGGTGACCATGGTCAGGATCGCGATGGCCAGAAACAGAACCGGGAGAATCGAAGCCATGGTTTTTCCTTCGTTGATTTCTCCCTGCGCTCCAGCCCAGGACACGGTTTCATCCCTGGAAAGAATGAGGCGGGTGCTGCCCAGCGCCCGATCCGCTGCCTCAACGAAAGCCGCCTTGTCCAGCGTCGATTTCACATTGATCTGATGATACAGGGAGCCGATCACCATTTTATAGAGCGAGGGGATCGCCATCTCCAGCATGGCCGGAGAAGCATAAACATAGCCGTATGACGAATAATCCGGCATCATCTGGGTGGAATCCGGCAGACAGATCAGATATTCGCTGGATTTCACCAGTCCTTTGACGGTACCCTTGACAATCACGTTCTGACAGGTAAGCGTCATCTGATCTCCGACGCCGATCCCGTTTGCGGCCGCATATGTGTCCGACAGCCAGAATCCGTCCGGATCCTGATCGCTGTAAGGCTCGCCGGCCATGAGCAGGACGCCCGAGACATTCATGTTCTCACTGACGGTCAGGGCCAGGGTGTCCGTGTCATCCTTCACCGCCACATTCAGAGAAAGAAATCGGGCAGCGTCTTCCACACCGGGGATCGCTTTTACTGCCTCCAGGTCTTTTTTGCCGAACCCTTTATCGTTATAAATGCGGAAATCGGCAAAACCGGTAGCCTCGTAGATTTCGCCGGTATTGACCTCCAGGGAATACCACTCCACGTTGAACCCCAGGAACACGCCGACTCCCAGAGCCACCATGATGACCATCGAGATGAACTGCGCTTTGTACTGCCATAAGGTGCGGAACATTTTTTTCAGCAGCATCACCAGTCCACCTCTTCCACAGACAGGGGGTGATCCTGGTTTTCACAGGATTCGATTCTCCCGTTCTTCACCCGGATCACGGTATCCGCTATTTTTGCGATATTCTGGTTATGAGTCACGACGATGATGGTTTTGCCCATATCCCGTGCCATGGAAAGCAGGAGCCTGAGCACCGTCACGCCGGTCTGAGAATCCAACGCCCCTGTAGGTTCGTCGCACAGCAGGATATGCGGATTCTTTGCCAGTGCCCGGGCAATGGATACGCGTTGCTGCTCGCCGCCTGACAGCTCGGAGGGAAACTGATGAATATGATCGGCAAGCCCCACCGCTTCGAGCATTTCGTGGCTGCTCAGGGGATCCGGCGCGATCTCCTTTACCAGCGCTACGTTTTCGATCACAGTCAGGGTAGGGATCAGGTTGTAGCTTTGAAATACGAACCCCACGGCCGCCGCCCGGTATTCAGCCAGTTCATTGGGTGAAAGTGTGGATATGTCCTTACCGTTCACCACGATGGTGCCCTCCGTGGGACTGTCCAATCCGCCCAGCAGATTCAGCAGCGTGCTTTTCCCGGCTCCGCTGGGACCGAGCACCACGATGAATCTGCCTTCTTCCAGACTCAATGACACATGATCCAGCGCGCGCTGCTCATGCTCTCCGTTCCGATAGACCTTTGACACATCCTTGAATACTGCGATTGCCATGATGCCTTCACTCCGTTTCATCTGTTCTTATTTTTCCGCAAAACCTTCGATTCCCGTTTATCTGATTTTCATGGCGCGGAATGCCTCAAAAGATGCTTCGCTCATTTCCCAGCTGAAGGAAATGGCATCCTGCAGAGCCAGCTCAGGTTCAACGCCCGCCGCTGTGAGCTGCCGTCGGAAAAAGCCGATGCGGTTTCCGAGCTGTTCGGCACGCTTCCGGCCTTTCGGGGTCAGCTGCAGATTTCCGTCCGGTTCGGTCCGGATGAGCTCCTGCTCGCGCAGCTGCCGGATCGCGACGCTTACGGACGCCTTGGAAACGCCCAGATAGTGTGCCACGTCCACCGCCCGGACGCACAGATACTTTTCCTTCAGCACCCCGATCACACACAGGTACCGGTCATGCGCTTTGCTCATGGTTCCGCCATTTCCTCACGATCCGGTCCATGCAGTCTCCTGTATTCGGTAGGCGTGCAGTTCTCCGTTTTCCGGAAGATGTGCGTAAAATGCGAAGAGGAAATGAAGCCCACGGACTCACCGATCCGGGATACGCTCAGGTTTGTCTGCAGCAGCATTTCTTTTGCTTTTTCACAGCGGATCAGATGGTGATAGCACAGCAGCGTCATGCCGGTATGGTGTTTAAAGGTGCGCAGCAAATAGCTTCCGTTGACAAACAGCGCTTTCGAGATCCCGTTCAGAGAAAACTTCTCGACGCTGTGTGCTTCGATATAGGTTTTCGCCGCCTCACACAAGGCTTCTCCGCTGCTTTGCTTTTCTTTCAATTCAGGTCCTCCTCCCGATTGAATGCAGCAGTAATTAGTTATCTCTAACTGCAAACCGCATATTAGCACAAGCTAACTGTTTTGTCACGAGATTTTAAAAAATGTCAAAATCAGACAAGCAGGACACACAAACCGGTCAATTTCAGGATAGCGGACGCGGCGATTCATGTGCTATGATACACACGTGTTAGAAATGGCTAACACGCTGCCGTTTCCCCGGGAAAACGGCACAGGAAAGGAAGAATCGGCATGAAGAAGGAAAGAAACGCCGCGAAACTGCTGTGCGGCCTGCTCATCCTGGCGCTGGTGCTGCCGTGGAGCGTTTTCGCCGAAGACACTCCTTCCACCCGCTGGGCGGACGCGGCGGACGCGATCGACAAATACCTGGACGCGGCCTTTGAGGCATACCTGGACGGCGACGCGAAAACAGCCTATGACTGCGTGAGCAGCGCCTATTTCCGGGTGTATGAGACCACCGGCTTTGAACGTCAGACCATGAGTTATGTGTCCGGCAACCGGAAGAACGCGGTGGAAATGCAGTTTTCCGCCTGCAAGGCCGCCGTCAAAAAGGAAAACACGGATCGGGAGACCGTCGTCTCCGTCCGCAGCGCCCTGCAGAAGCTGAAGACCATGATCCGGGAAGACGGGAACAAGCTTGCGGCGCTTCAAGGCGGCGTACAGAGTGAAACAGGGTTCTACAGGCGCGGGGAGCCGGTCCCGTCCGATCCTTATCCGGAGTATTCCGCCGATCCCGACGCGGCACAGAAATATGCCAGCTGGTACGAGGCGGCGACCCTGGTAAAGGAACTGCTGGATACCGCTTACATGGGTTATCTCGATAAGGATTTTGCGGCGGCGGCCGATAACCTGAACACGGCTTTTTACTCGGTTTACGAAGAATCCGGTCTGAACCACCGGATCTATACCGATCTGTCTCTGAAAGACCGGCAGAAAATGGACGGATACTTCTCTGACCTGCGCGGCCTGGTCGCTTCCGCGTCCGCGAAATATCAGAAGAACAAATACCGCACGACAACCGACGGGGCGAAGAACCTGGTATTGAAACTGGCAAAGCGTCTGGACGTCCTGGCGGAGGAAACGAAGGCCGCGTCTGACGCGGAAACCGGCGAAGCGGAAGCGGAAGCTGCGGCGGAAACCGGAAAGTCCGATCCGCGGCTGCTGACCTTCCTCGGCGCGTTCGGCATCATCGTCCGCGAAGGCTTGGAAGCGATCCTGGTGATCGCGGCCATCATCGCCTACCTGACCAGGAGCGGAAACGGAAAGAGCCTGAAGAACGTGTACATCGGCGCGATCGCCGGTGTGGCTGCGAGCTTCGCCGCCGCCGCGGTGCTGGCCTGGGCCAAGCGGGCGTTCGTCGGAGCGGGGCTCGCGCAGGAAGTGATCGAAGGCATCACCGCTTTGATTGCCGTCTGCGTGCTGTTCTACGTGAGCAACTGGATGATTTCCAAAGCGGAAGCGGCCTCCTGGAGCCGGTATATCAACGGCAAGGTGCAGTCTTCTGTGGAGCAGGGCAGTTCCTTTGCCCTGGCCTTCACCGCGTTCCTCTCCGTATTCCGGGAAGGCGCGGAGGTGGTGCTGTTCTATCAGCCCATGCTGTCCGAGGGCAATCCCGGCATGGTGTGGACGGGCTTCGGTGTGGGCTGCGTGCTGCTGGTGTTCGTGTACCTGGCCATCACGAGACTCTCCATCAAGCTCCCGATCAAAGTCTTCTTCACCGCCACATCCATCCTGATGGCTGTGATGTGTGTTTCTTTCCTGGGCAGCGGCATCAAGGAACTGGCAGAAGGCAACGTGTTTGACCTGGCTC
>CADBNX010000133.1 GCA_902796115.1 uncultured Eubacteriales bacterium | reverse complement strand
TACCGTTCCAGCAGTTCCGCGATCAGCGCAGCCGCCTGCGCGGCTGTATCGGCTCTTTCAAGGCACAGCCTCAGGATATCCATACCCAGCAGGGCCGTTTTTCCTTTCCGCAGTTCGCGGGAAAACACGGAACCGTTCCCGATGATGACGCCTTTTTCGTTGATACCGGTTTCCGCTCCCCACATCCAGCCGGGTTTGGCCAGAATCATCGCGTGGGTATGCTTCACCTGCTCCACTTCGATATAAGTGGTCATTAGCGTTGTGCCGGCGGCATGATCTGCCGCCGGCACAAAAAGAAGAGGCTGAGGTTCGTTTACTCTGCGGTCGCTTGCCTTGCCGAAAATCGCATAGCCGCAACGGGTCGCGCGGGAGGAAGCGATCATGGAATCACACATTCTTCACTCCTTCTCCCGTGCGGTCAGCGCAGGATTTCATCAATCGCTTTTCCCTCTGCCAGCGGCAGCGGAATGCCGAGCAGTTTGGCGAAGGTGGGAGCCTGATCCACCAGTCTTCCCTCCGGAATCACCACGTTCTCCGCAAAATCGGGTCCCTTGCAGAGCATCATCGGCCAGGGTCCTTTCTCCGGCAGATAACCGTGCGTCGCGTGCCCGTAGCGATAATCGGATGTGTCGAATGTTTTGATCAGCGGCCGCCTCCAGCTGTCGCCGAAGGAAGTATAGCCGTCCGTTTCCACCATGAAGGAATAGCTTCCGCACACCTGCTCTTTGTCTTTGAGCTCCTCCGCCGTGAACACCTGAGAAATCCCGTATACTTCCGCGTCGCGCAGTTCCTGCAGCAGGGCGTGGACTTCGCCGTACAGCTTGCGGTCCTGCGGGTCCTTCAGATGCACCTGGCAGCTCATCCCGCCGGAGAGACACCACGCGCGCCAGGATACCACTTTCCCTTCGCTGTCGCAGTCGATCAGGCCCCGTTCGCGCAGCAGCACGTTCAGGTTGATCACGCGGGTGATATCCATCTGCCCGTGATCGCTCGTCAGCACGAAATTGGTCTTTTCAAGCAGGCCGATATCGCGGAGCGTTTCCATGATCTGCCCGATCCAGGCGTCCGTCTCATCCACGCCCATGCGTACGTGATCATTGAAGACACCCCAACCGTGCCGGTAGCTGTCTATATTCGCGGGATGCAGGAACAGCACGTCCGGCTGATATTCCCGCAGGATATCGCAGGTGCAGCTGATGACCGCGTAATCCATATCCGGATGCCTGCGTGGACGTTTGCCGCTGTTATGGCGTTTGAAGATTTCGATCATCCGGTCGTCGGACCCCATGCGGCGGAACGCGGCTTCGTCCGTATCGCCTTCGCCCTGGGGCCAGTATTCGTCGATCAGGTAATCGATGGCCGGGTGGTTGCCTGTCGTCGGCCAGAAGACCGCAGCGGTGGACAGTCCCGCCTTTTTCGCCTCAAAAAAGATATCGTCCGGGCACAGGTTCCATTTCCGGTCCCACAGCCAGGGAATCGGCGGAGGCGTGCCGGGCAGGAATTCCAGATTGCCGCTGATCCCGTGCGTTTTGGGCCATACGCCGGTGCACATCGTGGCGTGGCAGGGATAGGTGATGGTAGGATAAACCGATTTCACACGGCTGATCTCGCTTCCGCCCGCCAGGTATTTGCGGTAACCCGGCAGGGTTTTAAAATGTTCCAGATCATCCGTCACCATCGCGTCGGCGGAAAAAACGATCAGTTTCTTAGTCATCGTCGCTGTGCTGAAGCTCCTCTCTGAGCACGATCATGCGTTCCTGATAATCGGGATGCCAGGAGCCGAAAATGACAAGGCCGTCCGTGCAGCGCGAATAGTTCAGGTGGTTGCACATGAACAGCAGCACGTGCGTATCCCCGTTCAGGTCCCCTTCGATGGAATAGGGGATGTTATAGGCAAAATTCCGGTATTCCGCGATGTCCATGCTCTGATCCGCACTCAGCTCCGGCAGGAAGGTGAAAAACTCGTCGGAGAATTTCAGTACGCTGTTCACCAGGTCATAGCTCACCGTGACCGTGCCTTCCTTCACTGTCACATACACGGTGCCGATCTGGTACATATTGCTCGCAAGCAGACGGAAGGTCTGCAGCCCGTCGCGGCTCAGATCGATCGGGGTAAACATGTACCATTCTTCCACGGGCAGCAGATCGCGGAAATACAGGCCTTCCGCGCAGGCCGTATTTCCGTTCAGCGTGCTGCAGCACAGCGGCCACAGCGCGTCCCGTTCCAGAATCTCGCCGCATACGGT
>CADBNX010000132.1 GCA_902796115.1 uncultured Eubacteriales bacterium | reverse complement strand
CTGACCAGCGACAATCCGCGCACCGAAAACCCGATGTCCATCCTTGCCGCCATCGAGGAAGGAATAAAGAAAACGGACGGGGAATATACGGTCATCGAGAACCGGCGGGAGGCGATCCGCCATGCGCTTCTCATCGCGCGCGACGGCGACATGATCGTCCTTGCCGGAAAGGGACACGAAACGTATCAGGAGATCAACGGTGTCAAGAGGCCTTTCAATGAAAAAACCGTCGTTCAGGAACTGCTGAGAGAGATTTCCGAATCACGACAGAAAACGAGGTAACCCCTATGATCCTGTATGCCGCAAATCTTGTCTGCGCGGCGCTGCTGGTGCTGCTGTTCATGCCGCGGCTTCTTGTCAGGCTGCGTGCGCTGAAACTGCAGCAGACCATTTACAACCTCGGACCGAAAGCCCATCAGGCCAAGCAGGGAACGCCGAATATGGGCGGGATCCTGTTCGGGGCCGTCACGGTGGTGTTGGCGGCAGGGACCGGGATATATCTGGCGCTGACGAAAAATACGGGTTTCTTTGTGAAGCGGAATCCGCTTTTCCCGCTGCTCGCGGCTTCTGTGGGCGGCATGGCGATCGGCTTTGCGGATGACTGGATCAAGGATGTCAAGCACCGGCACGAAGGGCTGACGCCGCGCCAGAAGATCATCGGACAGATCGCGGTCGGACTGATCGTATCCGCCTGGTGCTATTTCACCGGCGGAGGAAGCGTGCGGCTTTTCCCGTTTTCACCGGCCGCGCTCGATCTGGGCGTATTTTATATACCGCTGATGACGCTCGCGTATATGTTTATCACCAACAGCGCCAATCTGCAGGACGGAGTGGACGGACTGCTCTCTTCCGTGACTGTGATCGCGATGTTCGCCTTTGGGCTGATTTTTGCCTGCGGGCCGGAAAACCTCAGCGGCGGAAACACCGTGTGTGCCTGCTTTTCCTTTGCGCTGTGCGGGGCATGCCTCGGTTTTCTGCGCTTTAACGCACACCCGGCCCGGATTTTCATGGGGGATACCGGAAGCATGTTCATCGGCGGAGCGATGATGGGGCTGACGATGGTTTCGGGGCTGGAACTGCTCCTGATCCTGCTCGGATTCACCTGTATCGTTTCTTCCCTGTCCGTGATGCTGCAGGTGGGGTATTTCAAGATCACGCACGGGAAAAGGATTTTCAGGATGTCGCCCCTGCATCATCATTTTGAACTGGGAGGCATGTCCGAAAACCGGATCGTTCTGATGTACGCGGCGGTGATGCTCCTGCTGTGCGCGGCAGCGGTCCTGAGCGTGGTACTGCGGTAAGAGGAGGCTAATGTGAAGGAAGCGATTTATCCCGGCGTCATGATGAGGCCGGATTTTGATATCCGGGGGAAAAAGATCCTAGTGGTGGGAATGGCGCGAAGCGGCGTTTCCGCCGCCCTGCTCGCGCGGCAAAAAGGCGCGGAAGTCACGGTGAACGACATCAAAACCGAGGAAGCGCTCGGGGATGTTTTGATTCCCCTGAAAGACGCGGAAATCGGGTTCCGTCTCGCCTGCGACGGCACCGCGGATCTGGAATCGTATGACCTGGTCATCATCAGTCCGGGCGTGCCGCTTTCGGCGCCCGTTGTGCAGGAAGCCCTTCGGAGGGGCGTCCCCCTGACCGGTGAAATGGAATTCGCTTCCCGGTTCTGTCCGTGTCCCTATGTGGCCGTTACGGGAACCAACGGAAAAACGACAACGGTGACGCTGCTGCAGGAGATTTTCCGGAACGCAGGCCGGATCGCCCACGCGGCCGGCAATATCGGCTATCCGCTCTCCAAAGCCGTTGCGGAAGCGAAAGCGGAGGATATGATGGTGGTGGAGGTGTCCAGTTTTCAGCTGGAAACCACCAATTGCTTTCATCCGCTGAGCGCGGCGGTGCTGAATGTGACGGAAGACCATATGAACCGGCACGGAAATATGGAAAATTATACCCTCCTGAAGGCACATGTGTTTGACTGCATGCAGCCGGAGGATACAGCGGTGCTGAACTGGGAGGATGAGGCGTGCCGCCGGATGGGCGGCGCGGCGCGGGCGGCGGTGCTGTACTTTTCTTCGGAAAGAGAGCTTGAGCGGGGCATCTTCTGCCGGGATGGGAACATGGTTTACCGGGACGGACATGAGGAAAGAAAAATCTGCGGGGCGGATGAAATTGCCATTCCCGGAAAGCATAACCTTGAAAACGCCATGGCCGCGGCCGGGATCGCCGTTTCCTGCGGCGTGCCGGCGCCGATCATCCGCCATACCCTGCGTACCTTCCGGGGTGTTGAGCACAGGATCGAATTCGTCAGGACCCTGGACGGGGTGAACTACATCAACGACAGCAAAGGCACCAACGTCGATTCGACGGTGAAAGCCATCGAAGCGATGAAAGCAAGGACCGTTCTGATTCTGGGCGGGTATGACAAACATGTCTCCTTTGATCCGCTGGCGAAGGCGATCGTCGACTCGAAAGGCAAGATCGCTTACTGCGTACTGATCGGGGAAACGGCGCCGCAGATCGAGGCAAGCCTGCGCAGGGCTGGATACACGGCTTTCGAGCACCGGGACAGCCTGCAGAGCGCTGTTTCCGCGGCGCGCCGGGCGGCGGAAGGAACGGGAAATGTGCTCTTCTCTCCCGCGTGTGCCTCTTTTGATATGTTCGAGGATTTTGAACAGCGGGGCAGGATTTTCAAGCAAATCGTTCATGAACTGAGCTGAGGGCGAAAATATCGGAAAGCCATGGAGAATCAGTCCACAGGAAGAAAAAAAAAGCGCAGCCCCTTTCGGACGCTCTGTCTGACGGCGCTGCTGCTTGCGTCTGCCGCCGTGATCTTGAATCAGACGGTTTTCCGTCTGCGGTATGTCAGAATCGTCGGCAACCGGACGGTTTCACCGGGAACGGTCGCCGCGCTTGCCGGACTGGACGGAAAACGCGGCTTCTTCGGGCTGAATGAAGATGAAATCAGAAGCGGCATCGAAAAAGACCCCTGCCTTGTGTTCGTGAGCCTTGAAAAGTCTTTTCCGAACGCCGTCACGCTGACCGTGCGGGAGAGGCAGCCCGCCGCTTTTGTGACGGTGCTCAGTCAGAGCTATGTTCTGGATGAGGAAGGATATGTCCTGAGAAAGCTGAATCGCGGAGAATCGGGACTGATCCGGCTGACGGGGATGAATGTGCGGGATATACGCGAAGGAGAGAGGATCTCGTCCGTCAATCAGCAGCAGGTGAACGCTTACTGCGCGGTTATGGGTGAACTGAAGAATCAGGGCGCGGATACCCTGTTCACCGAACTGAATGTATCGGATCCGGGCGGCATTTACATCATATCCGGGGACGGATTCCTCATTACCCTGGGAGACGCGGAGGAAATGCGGGCAAAACTTCTGACGGTCCGGGGGGTTCTGCACTACGCGGAGAGCTGTTCGCTGCCGGCGGGGGGACTGGACGCCTCCGTTGCGGGAAACGCCACGTACACACCGCCGGAAGAATAACCCTATCCATACGGGAAACAGCGCGGCATCTGCCGCGGGGCATCGGAGCGTTTCATGATGGCGAAACGCTCTTGTCTTTTGCGGGCTGCTGTGTTACAATTCCTTTGATCCGGAAGGGACGGACGCATCCGTCCGGAACCCGGATACCGAATGGGGGGCGGGTGTTTGACACATATTTTTCTGGATATGATGGGCGGAGACAACGCGCCGGGATGCACGGTGCAGGGCGCGCTGGAAGCGCTGCGTCTGAATCCTTCGCTGAAACTGACCCTGGCCGGGGTCGAAAAGGAAATCGAGCCGCTTCTTGCGGACTGTGACGATGTGCGAGAGCGCTTTGCGGTGCTGGATACGCCCGAAGTGATCACCAATCACGAAGCGCCCGTGATGGCGGTGCGCCAGAAGAAGAACTCCGCGGTGGTGAAGGGCATGCTCGCCGTGCGCGAAGGAGAAGCGGACGGTTTCGTGTCGGCCGGCTCCACCGGTGCTGTGCTCGCGGGCGGCATGTTTCGCCTGGGGCGCATCGAAGGAGTGGACCGCCCCGCGCTGGCGCCCCTGCTTCCGAACGGAAAAGACTTTTTCTGCCTGATCGACTGCGGCGCGAACGTGGACTGTCTTCCGGCATATCTGCCGCAGTTCGGCGTGATGGGCGCGGCCTATATGAAACTGGTACGCGGCGTGGAAGAAGCGCGTGTGGGACTGGTCAACATCGGCGCTGAGGCGGAAAAAGGGAATGCCTTGGTGAAAGCGGCTTATCCGCTGATGGAAAAAGCGCCGTTCCGTTTTGTCGGCAATGTGGAAGGACGCGATATTACGGCGGACCTGGCGGATGTGGTCGTATGTGACGGATTTTCCGGAAACCTGATCCTGAAATTCATGGAAGGGGTTGCCGGCACGCTGCTGGGCATTATCAAAACGGAAATGACGGCGGACGTGCGGGGGAAAATCGGAGGACTGATCGCAAAGCCCGCGTTCCGCAGGGTGAAAAAGAAAATGGACTACACAGAGGTGGGCGGCGCGCCCCTTCTGGGTGTAAACGGCGCGGTAGTAAAAGCGCACGGTTCCAGCAACGGTCACGCGATCGCCTGCGCGATCCGGCAGGCGGTGCTGATGGCGGAAAGAAAAGTGCCGCAGTACATCCGGGAAGAGATCGGGAAACTGCAGCAGGAAGAGCAGGCGTGAGCGCCGTTTTGCGTACGGGCAACAGGACAACCTGTTCAGATACCGGAAGAAGTCATTATCAGACGGAAAGGAGTTTTTTATGAACCAGGAGATTTTCGACAAGGTGGCGGCAATGATCGCCAAGCAGCTGAAACTGGATGTGTCGGAGGTGACGCCCGATAAGCGGCTGCTGGAGGATCTGAAAGCGGACAGCGCGAACATCATGGTCATGATCATGGATCTGGAAGACGAATTCGATCTGACCGTGGAAGACGCGGTGATCAGCGAGCTGAAAACCGTCGGAGACGTAGCCGACTATATCGAAAAGCATCAGTAATCATCACGGCCGTCCCGGTGCATGGCGCCGGGACGGCCTGACTGTCGCTCGCCCAAAGGGCAGATCCCCATCCGTCCTTTGGAGGAGCGAAAGCCTGTACGGCCGGGAGTAAGGATGAGGGATCAATTGCTTGAGGAAGCGCTCAGCTACCGCTTTGCGCAGCCGGAACTGCTCAGCCTGGCGCTGAAGCATCCGTCCATGGGAATGCCGCATAATCAAAGGCTGGAGTTCCTCGGAGACGCGGTGCTGCAGCTGTGCGTGAGCGATATGATTTACCGCCGGTTCGGCGGCGTGCGGGAAGGGGAGCTGACGGCGATCCGTCAGAAACTGGTATGCCAGGAAGGACTCGCCGAAATCGCCAACAGGATCGGTCTGGGAAAATGGCTGAAAATGGAGCACAGCTTTGCGGAGAACGGCGGAAGGGAAAACCCCGCCGTGCTTTCCGACGCGATGGAAGCGGTCCTGGCGGCGGTGTATCTGGACGGGGGCTTCGCCGCTGCCCTGAAAACAGTAGACCTGCTGTGGACGGTTGAGGACCAGAAACAGTACCGCGCGAACGCGAAGAGTATCCTTCAGGAGAAAACGCAGCAGCGTGGGGAAGGACTGCCCGAATATGTGCTTGAAGGGGAAGAAGGGCCGGATCATGACAGGCGCTTCACCATGGCGGTGTACCTGAAGGGACGTTTGCTCGGAAGGGGCAGGGCAAAATCCAAAAAGCTTGCGGAGCAGGAGGCTGCCGGACTGGCCCTGGAGGCGCTGGATCGGGAAAGTGAAGAGAATTCATGAAGCTGAAAAAGCTTGAGATACACGGCTTTAAATCATTTGCCGATAAAACCGAAATCCTTTTTAACGACGGTATCACCGGGATCGTCGGACCGAACGGCTCCGGAAAGAGCAATATCGGAGACGCGGTACGCTGGGTGCTGGGCGAGCAGAACGCGCGCATCCTGCGCGGAAGCCGGATGGAGGACGTCATCTTCGGCGGCACGGCCCTGAGAAAGCCCGCCAATTACTGCGAAGTGACGCTTTTGTTCGACAACGAGGACCAGGCGCTCCGCTCCAATTACAGCGAAGTGCAGGTGACAAGGCGCGTATACCGGAACGGAGAGAGCGAGTATTATCTGAACCGCACCCAGTGCCGGCTGAAGGACGTGCTGGAGCTGTTCCGGGATACGGGTATCGGCAGGGAAGGTTACAGCCTGATCGGCCAGGGAAGGATCGATGAGATCCTTTCGGCCAAGAGCGACGACCGCCGTCAGGTTTTCGAGGAAGCGGCCGGCGTGATGACCTACCGTTTCCGCAAGGAAGAAGCGGAAAGAAAACTGGAGCGGACCAGGGACAATCTGAGCCGTGTGAACGATATCATCGCGGAACTGGAGGGGCGCATCGAACCGCTCTCCCGGCAGGCGGAGACCGCCAGGGAATACCTGAACCTGTCGGAACGCCTGAAAGAACTGGAAGTGCGTCTGTTTGTGCTCCGTTACGGGAAGTATCACGCGCGGATCGACGATCTGAATCAGACGATCGCGGGATTGAAGGAAGCCATCGGGGACGCGGAGAAGGCCCTGAACGAGAAGATCGCGCAGCGGGACGCGGCGGGCAGCGAGCTGGAGAAGATCGAAGAAAAACTGGACGGGGAGCGCGCCGCGCAGAAACAGACGGATGATCTGACCCGTGAAGCGGAGAACAGCCGGCAGAAGCTGGAGGCGAACCGGGAAAGCATCACGCAGCAGAAAGAACAGCTGGCGGCGGTGCGCGGTCAGAACCGCGGGCGGCGGACCCAGGAAGAGGAACTGTTCCGGAGCAATGAAGCAAGTGCGGCACAGCAGCGGGAAGCAGTGCAGACCGCACGGGATGCTTTGGCTCAGGCCAGGGAAAAGCTGGATGCCGCGCTGCTTGCGGCTGCCGAAAAAGAAGAAGAACTGGACCGGCACAAGAATCGGCTGCTGGACGCCGTGAACCGGATCAGCGATGTGAAAAACCAGCAGGCGAGGCAGCAGGCGGTTCACGCGCAGATGGTGAACCGGCTGGAAGAAATCGTCTTTTCCCGGAAGGAAATGGCGGAGCGGGAAGAGGAACTGCGCGCGCAGCTGAAGGAAGCACAGACAAAATATGACGAAGAAAACGAAACCGTACAAGCCCTGAGCGAAGAAACGGCACAAAACGGCGCCGCGCTCAATGCCCTGATCGATCGGCTGCGCGCCGATACGGAAAAAGCGCAGCAGATGCATCTGGAGCTGGAGACCGCAAGGAGCCGCCTGCGGCTGCTGACCGAAATGTCCCGGGAGATGGAGGGATATCAGCAGTCCGTCCGACAGGCGCTGCGCTACGGAAAAAACGGAAACGGCGCCTGCGACGTGGTGGCAAAACTGATCCGTGTTCCCGCGGCGTACGAGACCGCGATCGATATGGTGCTTGGCGCCGCCCTCCAGAACATCGTGACGGAGGATGAAAACGCGGCAAAGCGCATGATCGATTATCTGCGGAACAACCGTCTGGGCCGTGCGACGTTTCTTCCGATCACCACCGTTCGCTCACGCACCCTGACAGCCGACGAAAAGCGCCTGCTCGGGATGAGGGGATGTATCGGCGTCGCTTCCGATCTGATCAACTATGACGAAAAGTACCGCGGCGTGATCGAAAACCTGCTGGGCCGCACCGTGATCGCGGAGGATCTGTCCAGCGGCATCGAAATCATGCGCGCCGGCAGGCACGCTTTCCGGCTGGTGACGCTGGCCGGGGACGTGATGCATTCGGGCGGCTCGATGACCGGCGGAACCGCGGCGAGAAGCAATGTGAGCCTGCTGGGACGGGAACGCGAAATCAGCGAGCTGACCGCGGGGAACGCAGCTGCGGAGAAAAAGCTTGCCTCACTGCGTGATGAGATCGCGGCCCTGCGGCAAAAGCGGGACGCGGATCTGGCGGATTACAATGAACTGCAGGAACGCTTTCATCAGGAAGAGATCGGCCTGGCGCGGGAACAGGAGCATCTGGACAACGCGAAGGAAGCCCTGCGGGATCATCTTGCGGCGCTTCAGCGCACGACGGACGCGGAGCAGCAGCTGAAAAGCGGGATCGAAGCGCTGGAAGAGGATCTGAAAAAAGTGGGCACGCTGACCGAGGACGCGGACGTGAACCGGGAACAGATGGAACAGGAAACCGCGGACAGGCAGCAGGCGCTTTATCACGCGCGCGGAGCCGCGGAAGAAGCGAGAGAGGCCGTGCAGCAGGCGGAAAGAAACCTTGCCGACGCAGAACATGTCCTGGATATGCTGGGCCGCGACGCGCGCAATCAGCGGCAGGAGCTTGAGAGGCTGGACCGGGAGGAAGAAGGCCTTGCCGCGAAGATCCGGGAGAAGGAAGCGGAACTGAAGGAAACGGAGAAGCTGCTTGAGGAAGCGGATAAGCACACCGAGGAAATGAGGAGCCGTCTCAGGAAGCAGACGGAGCTTGTGGATGAACTGGAGACGCGGCGCCGTTCGACCGGCGATCTGCAGCGTCAGCTGATGAGCCAGACGGACAGCCTGCGGGCGGAATACGATCAGAATACCGCGCGGGAGCACCGGCTGGAGCTGAGCCTGAGCAAGACGGAAAACGATCTGAACAACCTGAGCGACCATATGTTCAATACCTATGAACTGACATATGCGCAGGCCGCGGAGATCGCGGCGGGAATGACGGAACCTTTCGACGTTTCCTCTTCGGACCGCGAGGCTGCGGAGCTGCGCAGGCGGATCCGGGAAATGGGCGCGGTAAACGTTTCCGCGATCGAGGAGTATGCGGCGACGAAGGAACGCTATGACATGCTGACCGGACAGCGCGAGGATCTGAACCGGGCGCAGGAGGATCTGAATCAGCTGATCTCGCGTCTGCTGCGCCAGATGGAAGGACAGTTTGTGCAGGAATTCGAAAAGCTGAACGCGTTCTTCTCGGTGACTTTTACACGGCTTTTCGGCGGAGGGCAGGCTGAACTGCGGCTGACGGATCCCGCTGACGCGCTGAACTGCGGCATCGAGATCATCGCGCAGCCGCCGGGGAAGAAACTGCAGATGCTGTCCCTGCTGTCCGGAGGGGAGCGCGCGCTGACCGCGATCGCGATCCTGTTTGCCATGCTGAAGCTGAAGCCGACGCCGTTCTGCATCCTGGACGAAATCGAGGCGGCGCTGGACGAGGCGAATATCGGGTATTTTGCGGATTATCTGGCGGAATACAAAACGGATACGCAGTTTGTGGTCGTTACGCACCGCAAGGGAACGATGGAGCGCTGCGACGCGCTGTACGGCGTCGCGATGCAGGAACACGGTGTCTCGCGCATGGTAAGCGTTGACCTGCGCGACTATGAATAAATCACGGCGGGGAGGATGCGTATGGGCTTTTTTCAGCGGCTGAAAGAGGGACTGAGGAAAACAAGGGGCGGGTTCACCGAAAAGGTGGATCAGCTGGTAGAAAACACCGAACAGATAGATGATGAGTTCTACGACGAACTGACGGACATCCTGATCCTGTCCGACGTGGGCATGGAAGCGGCGGAGGATATCATCGGCAAACTGCGCGCCCGGGTTGAGGAAAAGAACGTCACGGACGGCAAGGCCGCAAGGGCGATCCTGAAGGAAATCATCACGGAAGAAATGAACATCCCGCGTCCCGTGCTGCACTGGCCCATGGTGATGTTCGTGGTCGGGGTGAACGGGGTCGGGAAGACCACGACGGTCGGCAAGCTCGCGCTGCGCTTTCAGGAAATCGGGCACAGTGTGGTGCTCGCCGCGGCGGATACCTTCCGCGCGGCGGCGGACGAGCAGCTCACGGTGTGGGCCCAGCGGGCGGGAGTGCCGCTGATTCACGGCGGGAACGGCGCGGACCCGGCTTCGGTGGTCTTTGACGCGATACAGGCTGCGAAATCCAGGAAAACGGACCTGCTGATCGTCGATACGGCGGGCCGGCTGCACAACAAAAAGAACCTGATGGAAGAACTGTCGAAAATGCGCAGGATCATCGACCGGGAGTATCCGGAAGCGAACATGCGCTGCATGCTGATCCTGGACGCGACCACCGGGCAGAACGGCATCCAGCAGGCCAAGCAGTTCAAGGAAGCGGTGGAAATCGGCGGCATCATCCTGACCAAACTGGACGGCACCGCGAAAGGCGGCATTGCCATTGCCATCCGCAGGGAACTGAATATCCCGGTGTGGTACATCGGCGTGGGCGAGGGGATCGACGACCTGCAGGCCTTCGACGCGAAGGAATTCGCGGACGCACTGTTTGAGGAAAAAGGAAAGTAAGGGTTCCCGGAGCAATGACGGAAAGACTGTACTATGATAACAGCCTGCTGCGGGAATTTGAGGCAAGGGCAGTCGCTCTCATCAACCGGGATGGCAGGCAGTGGGTGAAACTGGACAGGAGCGCGTTTTACCCCACTTCCGGCGGACAGCCGCACGACACCGGCATTCTGGCAGCCGACGGGAAGAGGCTGCGGGTGGAAGACGTAACGGTGGATGACGCGGGAGACGTATGGCATCTGACGGATGGGGAAACAGCGGTGGGGACGCCTGTGCACGGACTGATCGACTGGCCCCGCAGACTGGATCTGATGGAGCAGCATGCCGGGGAACACCTGATCGCGGGCGCCATTTGGCGGGAGTTCGGCGGTGTGACCGCAGGACTGCACACCGGACAGGAGGACGCGACGATCGACGTGTCCCTTCCGTCCGGTCAGATGCGCCTGGGCAGGGAGGAGATCGGAAAGATCGAGAGCATCGTCAATGAGGAGATCCGGCAGAATGTGCCGGTGAGATGCTATTTTCCCTCCCGGGAGGAACTGGCGCATGTGCCGCTGCGGAAACCGCCGACGGTGACGGAACATGTACGCGTCGTGCAGTACGGCGACTTTGAATACTGCGCGTGCGGGGGCACGCATCCGCCGTTCAGCGGGATGATCGGATGCGTCAAAATCCTTTCCGTGCTGCCGTCCCGTGGGAAGGCCAGAGTATCCTTTGTGTGCGGCGGCCGCGCGCTGCGCCGGTTTCAGCGCCTCTATACGGTGACGCAGGAAGCCTGCGAGAGCCTTTCCTGCGCGCAGGAAGGACTGCCGGAGAGCATCGGCAAGCTACAGGAAAGCCTGCGGGAAAGCCGCGCGTCGCTGCAGCGTCTGGAGCGGGACAGGGTGGAGGAACATCTTCGCTCCGTGCCGCCGCGGAGCTTCGGAAAACGCGGAAAAACCCTGATCGCGGCGGAAGTGCCCGAATGCGGAAGACAGGCGCTGACGGAAGGCACGGCGGCGGCGCTGAAGGAGAATACCGTGATCCTTGCCCGCTGCGCGGAAAGCGGCATCGCCGTATTTGCGCGCGGTGAAGGAATCTGCACGGATATGGGCAAGCTTTTTCGTCTGATCGGAGAGAGAGGCGGGGGAAAGCCGGATTTCGCGTCCGGCACCGTCGTAAAACCGGACAGCCTGCTCAGGGCTGCGGAAATCATCATGGAGGAGGAAGAATAAAATGAGCAGAACATCGGTATGCGCGCATCGCGGCGCCAGTGCCTATGCGCCGGAAAACACGCTGAACGCTTTCGCGCTGGCGGAGAAAATGAACGCGGACGGGATCGAACTGGATGTGCACCTGACGTCGGACGGGCAGGTCATCGTGATCCACGACGAGAAAACGGGCCGCGTGGGAGACCGGGAAATCGTCGTGGGAAAGAGTACGCTCGCGGAAGTAAAGGAAGTGGATGTCAGCCGGCTGCATCCGGAATGCGGACGCTGTCAGATCCCGACCATGCAGGAAGTGCTGGAACTGCTCAGACCGGGCAGGATGTATATCAATATCGAACTGAAAACCTCTCCGAACGAATACCCCGGCATCGAGGAGAAGCTGTGGAAGCTGATCTGCGATCAGAAGATGCAGGAAAGAGTGCTCTTTTCCTCCTTCAACCATCTGAGCCTGGGCAGAATGAAAAAGATCGCGCCGGATCGCACCTGCGGCCTGCTCTATTCCTGCGTGATGTGCGAACCGTGGAATTATGCGGCGGTCAATGGATTTGACGCGCTGCACCCGCATTATATCGAGCCGCTGATGCAGCCAGAGGAAGGCGTGCGCTGCCATCAGAAAGGCATCCTGCTCCATCCCTGGACCGTGGACAACGAGGAGATCATGCGGAAGCTGATTGACATCGGCGCCGATATGCTGATCACCAATGTGCCGGATGTGGCAAGGCGGATCGTGGACGCGGGCTGATCTGCGAAAACCGGAAAAACAGAAAAAAGAAAAGGGGCGGCATGCTTTTGCATGCCGCCGATCGTTTCGCCGGATCCTTGCGGCCCCGTCTGCGCAGTTATTCCTTTCGGCGCGTGCCGGGATTTTTTCTTACAAACAGGAACAGCAGCACAATGCCGCATGAAGCGACAGCGGAAGCAAACAGCAGCATGTCTTTCGGGTCGCCGCCGGAGAGCGTCAGCATCATGCCGCCGCTCAGCGAAGCGAGGATGGAACTGAGACTCATGGAGGCGCCGAGCAGCGTCTGTCCTTTGTTGCGGTCCGCTTCGCCGAAGATCTCGTTCACATAGTAAATGCCGGACGGAACGAAGAGCGCGTAGGAGAGCATCTGCAGACTCTGCGCGATATAGAGGCCGGTCATGTTCTCAACGAGCGCGACTGCCACGGTGCGGATCACCATGAACACGGCGGAAAACAGCAGGATCTGTCCCGCGCGGAAACGTTTGAGGATCACGGAAAAAAGCGCCATGGAGGGCACTTCCATGAAGGCGGTGAACGCGGTGATGAGCCCGAAATCGCCTTCTCTGCCGCCCGCGTTCAGCGTGATCTGGTACATGTAGCTGCCGCGGACCATCTGGCTGTAAAAACAGACGGCGACGCCCAGGAAAAGCAGCAGCATATCCGGGCGTTTTCTGAATACGTCCGTCAGGCGGGACGCGTCCTTCGACGTATCCGGGCGGGGAGAATTGGCGGAGCGGAAGGGGATCAGGCACAGAATGGAAACGGCGCTGAAGAGCATAGCGAAGAAGAGGCCTGCCGCCGCGCCGTTTTTCTCGACCAGTCTGCCCAGAAAAACGGACGCGATCGCGTAGCCGGCGGAACCCGCGGCGCGCGCGATGCCGAAATCCACTTTGACGTGCAGGTTGATGCAGCCCATGCCGAGACTGTTTGTAAGGGATTCCCATGCCGTCATGATGAACAGCATCAGGATGAAGATGACGGCAATGGGGAGGAACAGCCCCCTCATTCGGGTGATCAGGAAGCAAAGCACCATGACAAAAGCGTATCCGGCGCACAGAAGCAGGTTGATCCTGACTTTCGGGTGCCTGTCCGCGATGCTTCCGACGGCCGGCTGCAGCAGGATCGAAAGCGCGGTGCCGCAGGAGAGCACAATGCCGATTTGTGCGTCCGTGAAGCCGAATGAGCGCAGGTAGACCGACAGAAAACCGTAGGTCGCCAGCATCACGGTGTTGAACAGCGCCTGGATCGCGGAATAGTGAACAGTGACGGGAAGATTGGTTTTCCCTGCGTTTTGCGGAGAAGACATGAAAGAAGGCTTCCTTTCGGGAATGAACGGTTAGCCCTGCTGCGGGCAGGAATGGGACTGAACCAGCGCGTCTTTCTGCGCATGGGTGAGGCGTTTGATTTCGCATTCGCGGCGCATGGCGAGGTGCTGCGTGGGGAAGGACTCGTACCATACCAGCACGACAGGCAGCCGGCTTCTGGTGTATTTGCTTCCGACGCCGCTGCTGTGCGCGGATAAGCGTTTTTTCAGGTCCGGCGTCCATCCGCAGTAATAGCTGCCGTCCGAGCAACGGAGCAGATAGGTGAAACAGACTGCGGATGGAGCCGGTTCGGCTTTCCGGGCGGTCATTCGGCTTCGGCGCCCGTCACGGTGACGCCCTGCAGACGGGTAAAAGCGGGAATGACATAGTTGTCCGAATGACGCAGCGCGCGTGACATGCGCATCGTGCGGACGAAATCCGTCATCGTGCCGGATACGGATCCTCCGGATACGGGAATCACTTCTCCGCCGCAGTGCCAGAGAGCGAGGCGGATTTCCCCGGCGATGTCTCCGTTGAGGGGACTGACCTGGAAATCGGAAAACTCCAGCACTTCCAGATAGTCGCCTTTCCGGATGCTCTCCTCCGTCTCGCTGCCGCCCTCAAAACGGAAGTTCTCCGCCTGGAAGGAATCGGAGAGGCTGAGGTATTCGCTGAACTGACGGTTTCCGTAAAAGTTTTTCGGAATGTTCCGTTCGATCAGGACAAGATCCCGCGTCGGCGCGCCCTCCGGGTCGAAGGTGTGATTGGCGGAAGAATTGGGCAGGGTTTTGACAGCCGATACGGTAATCGTGTCGTACCGGGCCTGCGCGATGGGATCATCCTTCTTCCAGTCGGAAATGCCCTGAACAATGAAGGCCGCGTTCATACGGTCCGTGAAGTATTCGTAAACCGGCAGTACGGCCGCGTTTGAGAACAGTACGTCCGCTTTTCGCAGCGCGGGAGTCGGGCGGGCCGTCAGTTTATTCTTTCCGATGGCGAGTGTTTCCGTAATGTCCCGCACGAGCGTTTCGGCGTCGCATGTGCCGGACTGATACATGCGGTAAAGTTCGATTTCATGGGAAGCGTCGCGGGCGTTGAGCACGATTTCAAGCGCGGAGGAAGTCGTGTTTTCTGTTTTGTCGATCCCTTCACTGTTCAGAAAACGCCGCTGTCCGGACGTGACGAACAGTTCCCACGAATTGATATCCTCGGACGCACTTTCCGGCACCTGATTCACCGCGCGGATAAAATCCTCCGCGACAGATGAGGGAGACGGAATCGGGCCGTTTTCGGGATCCGATGCGGATTCCTCGGGCTTTCGCAGCGTATAAACAGGGTTTTTTACATAGGACGCGCTGCGCAGCAGGGTTCGGATGTTTTTTTCGGCTTCCTCAGGGGAGGAAGTCGGGTAGATCTCGCCCTGCGCGGATCCGAGATACTGCCCGTCCGGGGATTTCCTGTACACTTTAACCCGGATATGTTCCACACTGCGCACCCGGTTCTGATCGAGACGGCGGCGGATAAAGTAGAATTCCCAGGTTTCCTCTGTCGTTTGCGTGATTTCCCAAGCGTCTGCGCCGCATGAGCGCAGCAGACCGATGATCTCTTCCACTGTCATCCTAATCTTGCCCTCGCTTTCAGGCAGGGGCCGCCGTCGGCCACCTTGACCCATTCTTTGTGTCCTTTGCCGCATCCTCCGTTTCCGAATACCTCCCTGTCCCGGCTGACCATGGTCACGGAGCCGAGCAGATCGGGCACATAGCCGGTCATGATGACCGGCGTAACGATTTTTCCGGTCAGTTTTCCGTCCCGGATCTCATAACCGCGGTCGATGATGCACTGGATGCCCCAGTGCTTCGGATCTTCCATACCGCTCTGCATGCCGCTGAGCAGATAGCCGTACCGGACAGAAGCGATCATTTCCTCCAGGGTGCTGTCGCCGGAATCAAAGAGCGTGTTGGTCATACGGGTGTAGGCTTTGTGCTCGTAGTTTTCCCGCTTGCCGTTTCCGGTGGGCGCACAGCCGAGCCGCAGCGCGCTCAGCGTATCGCAGATGCCGCTTCTGAGAATACCGTGTTCAATTTCCGTGACGTCGCCCGCCAGAGTGCCTTCGTCATCAAAGGCATAGGCGGTGACGCTTTCGGCGCACAGCGCGCCTTCGTGCATCGTGACCAGCGGGGAGGCGATACGCCGGCCGATGTATTCGCTGCCCAGCGCGCGGTTTTTCACGAACATATCCATTTCGACGCCGTGCCCGAAGGCTTCATGCGCGATCAGGCCGGTTACTTCCGGTGTGGTGATGATGTCATATTCACCGGGGACCACCCTTTCACCGCGCAGCAGTTCATCTGCCGTGGAAAGCGCCTTATCAAGGCAATCCGTGAGTCCCGAAAAGATCTCCGGTCCCCGGCGGCCGGAGAGACCTTCATGCCCGACCTCCATCCGTCCGTTCTCCGAACAGATGGCGGAGACGCTTCCCTCCGAATAAACATAGCTCTGGCGCATATCCCGGTTTGCCGTCAGGAACAGCTTTGAAATGTGGGTGGACTGCGCGGAAACCGACAGATCGATCATGTGGCTGCCTTTTTTCATGCCGCTGTCGCTGATTTCTGTCAGGCTGCCGATCAGTTTTTCCATATCGGTATTTTCAGGAAGCAGCTCCGTATCCGCTTCAAAACGTACCTGGCACGCTTCGTCCGGGATGGGCGGGGTGGTATACACGGGACAGCTGACGGCACACAGCATATCCCGCTGCGCGCGCAGGGAAGAGAGCAGCGCCTGCGCGGTTTCTTCCGGACGGTCCGGATCAAAACGGTTGAAGGACACTTCCGACACCCGGCCGTCCTTCCATACGCGCACAACGCTTCCGCGTTCGGTGGTCATGGTTTTCTCCGAAACGGATTTGCTGCGCTGGGAGATGCGCACCGCAAAGCCCGCGGAATCCGTACTGAGAACGCTCACATAGGGATACTCGCGGCCGAGCAGGATGAGCAGCTGCTTCAGACCCGGGACGATCCTGTCCAGATAGGGAGAAAAGGGGGCTTTCATAGGCATCCTCCAACTTATTCCGCACACAGGCGCAGCAGCGCGTTTGCGTAGATTTTCGCCGCGATGAGCATCTGATCCACCGAAACGTACTCGTCCGCCTGATGGGCCAGATCGGGGTCGTCCGGGAACGAAGCGCCGAAAGCGACGCCCTGCTTCAGCACTTTGGCATAGGTCCCACCGCCGGTGGACTGGGGATGAGCGGGAAGACCGGTTTCCTCGTGATAGGCGGCAAGAAGGGAGCGCACCAGATCGCTTTCCGCAGGCACGTGGTGCGGCGCCTTGACTTCGACGGATACGGGGGTAAAGCCCGGCAGATGCGCAAGGATGGAGGCCTTCATTTTTTCAAAATCCGCGTCGACGGGGCAGCGGCAGTCCAGCGTAAAGGTGATGGAGCCGTTTTCGATCCACAGGATCCCCATATTGCAGGTAAGCGGGCCTGTGAGCTCGTCACGGCATTTGATGCCCAGGGACGCACCGTCATATTCGCAGCCGACCGCGTCTGCCAGGGTGCGAAGCGGGCCCTGCACGCCCAGATCGCGCAGCAGCAGGAGAAGCATGCCGATGGCGTTCCGTTTCCCTTCCGGATGCGCCGCGTGCCCGGGAATTCCCCTGGCCGTTACCCGTACGTCCGTACCGTCCGTCGTGATATCATATTCCAGACCGGTCCGCGCGGCAAACGCACGGATTTTTTCGGCCGTCGCTTCACCGCCGCCGAGCGTCATGTTTGCCTCGCCCGGAATCACGTTCATCCTTTCTCCGTTATGGAATTCCTTTACCTCAACGCCGCCTGTGGTGAAAGGCGCCCGGAGCTTCGCGTGAAGCATGCCTTTTTCTGTGTTGATGATCGGGAAGCCTGCGTCGGGAGAAAAACCGATTTCAGGCATTTGCGTATGCGCGGCGTACCAGGTCATATCCTCCCAGCCGCTTTCCTCGTCGCAGCCCAGGATGAGACGTACGCTGCGGCGCAGGGGAACGGCGCACTCCGCAAGCGCCTTCATCGCAAAAAGCGCGGCGATCGAGGGCCCCTTGTCATCCGAAGTGCCGCGGCCGTAGATTCGGCCGTTTTCCGATTCGGCGCCGAACGGAGAACGGGTCCATCCGTCTCCGACAGGCACTACGTCCAGATGTCCGAGAACCGCGACGGGTTCGGCCTCCGGCGCGCCCAGCGTGGCGTCCATGGCGTAGCCGTCAAAGACCCGTACGGGAAAACCGAACGCACGGATGTCCTGCGCGGCGGTATCCAGCATACGGCGCAGCTCAGGTCCGAAGGGAGCGTCTTTTTCCGCTTCGCTCTTAATGGACGGAATCCGGACCCAGCGGGTCAGCATATCAATATAATCCTGTCTGTGGGCATCGATCCATGCGTTTACTTTTTCCCTGTACATCATCCTGCCTCCTTCAGCTTATTCGTTTCTATTATATAGCCCCAAATGGGATTTTTCAACGGTTCGGGCGAAAAGTGCGCAGATGATTCCTGCCGGCGGCAGAGCCTCGAACCTGTGCCGGGAAATGATGAATTGTGAAACGGAAAAAGGCGGGCTTCGGAATCTCAAAAAAATTTGAAAAAACGCTTGACACCTTTCGAAAAATGGTGTATCATGACGCAGTCGCCTTGAGAGAAGGCGGTGAGCCTCGGGGTGTAGCGCAGCCTGGTAGCGCACGTGCTTTGGGAGCATGGGGCCGGGGGTTCAAATCCCTTCACCCCGACCATCTCGGGATGCAGGAAATGTGGCCCCGTGGTCAAGCGGTTAAGACATCGCCCTTTCACGGCGGTAACTCGGGTCCGAATCCCGACGGGGTCACCATTTTTCCTCTCACCAGCCTTCAGTTCATGAGAGGAAACCACGGGCCTTTAGCTCAGTTGGTCAGAGCGGCCGGCTCATAACCGGTTGGTCCCGGGTTCGAGTCCCTGAAGGCCCATCTTACGGCCCGG
>CADBNX010000131.1 GCA_902796115.1 uncultured Eubacteriales bacterium | reverse complement strand
GAAGTGCCCTCCACCTGGGAGGAACTGGCGGAAGTTTCCAAGGCCATCAAGGAAGCGAAGCCCGAAGTGACTCCGTTCGGCATCGACTCCCTGACCGATATCGTGCAGACCCTGATCCTGGAAAACGGCTACGGATACATCGACACCGAAAATAAAAAGGTGCTCTTTGACGAAGCGGTCGAACCCGTCAAGTGGCTGGGCGAACAGGTCAGCGCGGGGCTCTTCACCATCACCGCTCCTTCCGGCGGATACTTCTCCAACGATTTCAATGCCGGCATCGTGGCCATGTACTACGGCAGCTGCGCCGGTGTGCCCTACATCAATCCCGACGGATTCGAGTACGGCGTGGCGCCCGCTCCCTCCGTGGGCGGCGACAACGCGGCCTACACCATCTGGAACCGCGGCCCGATCGTTTTCTCCGCCAACGGGGATGACGCCGCGGAAGGCGCGTATCTGTTCGTGAAGTACATGTTCACCACCCCCGAAGTGGCCGAAGGCTGGGCGGAAGCGATGATCGCGCTGACGCCGTGGCTGACCGCACAGCAGGTGGAAGGCTATGACGCGTTTGTGGCTTCCCAGCCGGCGCTGGCCGCCGTGGCGGGCAACTTCGACATCGGCGTATCCTTCCCGAGCGTGACCGGCGCATCCGAAACCCGCGACGCGCTGAAGGAAATGGCGACGGTCGTCGCCGGCGGCGCGGACGCTGCCGAAGCGCTGGCCGCGTGCGTGGAAACCTGCAATAACGCACTGCAGGGCAAATAATCAGGCAACAGACGGAGAACCGGGAGAACCCCGGTTCTCCGATTTTTTTGCAATCAACAATCGGAGGGCTGCAGCATGCAAGTACGACTGAAAGAGATTACCAAACGCTTCGGCAATTTCACCGCCGTGAACACATTTTCCGTGACCCTTGAGGACGGAGAGATGATTTGCCTGTTGGGGCCTTCCGGCTGCGGAAAGTCCACGATCCTGAACATGCTGTCCGGTATCCTGCCGGTATCGGGCGGCGAAATCTGGTTTGACGACGACAACGTGACCAAGCTTCCGCCGGAAGAGCGCGGCATCGGACTGGTTTTCCAGAACTACGCCCTTTATCCGCACATGACGGTGCTGGAGAATATCTGTTTCCCGCTGGAAATCAAAAAGGTCCCGAAGGCGGAAAGGCTTGAGCGGGCGAAGCGCATGGCGGCCCTCGTGCATGTGGATCAGCTGCTCAACCGCAGGCCCAAGGAACTGTCCGGCGGACAGCAGCAGCGTGTGGCCATCGCCCGTGCGCTGGTGAAGGAACCGCGGCTCCTGCTGCTGGACGAGCCGCTGAGCAATCTGGACGCGAGGCTGCGCCTTGAAATGCGCGAGGAGATCCGCCGCATTCAGCTGGAGACGAAGGTGACCGCGATTTTCGTGACGCACGACCAGGAAGAGGCCATGTCCATTTCCGACCACATCGTGCTGATGAAGGACGGTGTCATGCAGCAGTACGACCGGCCGCAGGCACTCTACGACGAGCCGGCCAACCAGTTTGTGGCGGACTTCCTGGGCAATCCGCCGATCAACAATATCCCGGGCGAGATCCGGGACGGCACCTTCGTTTCGGACAACGGGAAAGCAAGCGCGAAGCTTTCCTTCCTGGACGGGATCGGGAACGGGAAAAAGGTGAATCTGGCGGTGCGCAGCGAAAGCTTTCAGGTGGCGCCGGACGGCGCGCCGGATACCCTGCGGTGCACGGTGACCGGTGTTTCGAAGATGGGCAAGGAAGAAATGGCGTCCTTCACCTTCGGCGATACGCATTTCCGCGCGTACATCGATCTGGAGGAAGGACTGCAGGAGGGACAGGAAGTGTGCCTCGGCTTCAGGAGCCGCGGCGTGTTTGTGTTTGAACGGGAATCGGGGGTGCGCCTCGTATGACGGAAAAAGCGAATTTTCCGGATCTTGTCCGGAAAAAGCCGAAGCACCGCGGAAAGAAACGCGTGCTGTTCCACTTTGTCCTGTTTACGCTGCTGGGCGCGCTTTTGATCGCGGGCGGCATCTACGGGAACGGAAAACTGCGCGCCGTGGCGGACGCGCAGCTGGACGCGATGCGGGAGACGCTCCTCTCCGATACGGCGAACGCGCTGGTAAAGGCCGCGGCGGAAGCGAACGCGGAGTCGAACGCGCAGCGCACCAAAATATCCGGGGGCCTGAGCTCCAAAGCGCGGACCGTCAAAAGCACCCTGAGCGCCATGCTTTCCGAGGGCGCGGGCAATGAAGAAGCGATCACCTATATCGTGGATACGCTGATCGAAGCGGCTCCCTCCAGGCTGACGGCGGAGGACGAAGCCACCGCGGCTCTGAAAGCGAAACTGACAGAGAGCCTCGCGTCCCAGCGGGAGAGCCTGATTTCCCAGGCGAAAACGCGCGTGGAGGAACAGGTGGGCGCGCTGAAAATGAGCGACGTGCGCCAAAGCCTGAACCAGACGGAAAAAGACTATCCGTTCATGTATTACGCGAATATCCTTTTGATTGCCGGCGCGGTTTTCCTGGCGCTGGGACTGTTTCTCGGCTATGTCCAGTTCTTTGCCGGAGAGGATTTCAGAAAAAAGACGGCGGATATCGTGGAACCGATGGATTATCTGCTGCCGTTCTTCCTGGGCGTCATCGTGTTCACGCTTTATCCGATGGTGCGTGTGTTCATCATGGCGTTCCAGGAGCGCTACAAACTGACCGGCGAATTCAACGGCTGGGGCCTCGGAAACTTCAATGACGTGCTTTTCGGCGTCAACACAAAGCTGCCGCAGGCCCTGGGGAACACGTTCATTTACGTGCTGCTGACCGTTCCGATCTCCGTGGCGCTGTCCATTGTGATCGCATACCTTCTGAATCAGAAGATCAAGCTGCGCGCGCTGTTCCAGACGGCGTACTTCCTGCCGATGGTCACCTCCGCGGTCGCGGTCGGCATGGTGTGGAAATTCATGTTCAACGGCGATTACGGCATCATCAACTGGCTCCTGTCGCTGCTCGGTCGCAGCAAGATCCCGTGGCTCACCAAGCCGGAGTTTTCGATGGCGGTCATGGTGATCTACGGCATCTGGGACAGCCTGCCGATGACGATCATCCTGCTCATCAGCGGCCTGCAGAACATCGACGAACACTATTATACCGTGGCAAAGGTGGACGGCGCCAAGGCGAAGCGGATCTTCTTCCGCATCACGGTGCCGCTGCTCGCGCCGACCATCGGCCTGGTGCTGATCATCAACAGCATTTCCGCGTTCAAGGTGTTCAATTCCGTGGTTGTGCTCTTTTCCGGCACTCCCGGTCCGATGTACAACATGTATACGATGGTGTACTACATTTACGAGCAGATCAATACCGGCCTGGAGTACGGGCGCGCCGCGGCCGCTTCGCTGATCCTGTTCGGCGTGATCCTGGTGTTCACGATGCTGCAGCGCTTTATCCAGCGCAAGTGGAACTATGTGTGAGGAGGGGCGTACGATGAAGAAATACAATGCGAAACACGCCCTCGGCACGGTGCTGGTATGCGTCGGCTTCCTGTGCCTTGTCATCGTGCTTGCCGGATACCTGACCTACGGCAGCGCGGATCCCGCGACGTATCAGGTGAACGACGAAACGCGCACGGCTGCCATCGGCGAGGCAAAGAACCTCTCCGAACGCTCCCGCAGGCTGCTCGGGGAACGGGCGGACGCTTTGCTCACGCTGTATGAAAACGCGGGCAGCACGGAAAGAGCGGCGCTTTTTGAGGAGCTGAAGGCGCTTCTCGCGTCGGGAGACGCCATCTCCGACGCCATGAACGGAAAGATCCAGGCGCTGCGCAGCCTTGACGGCCGGGAAGCGGAAATCCAGCATCTGTACAATGTGCAGAGTCTGGTGAACACGATCCGCACGAGCGAGCGCACCATCGCGGAGGAAACCGCGGCGCTCGGGACCGACCGGGGGGTCGCGCAGGCGGAGCGCAGAGCGGCGCTTGCGCGCATCCAAAACGTCGGATGGCTTGCGATGATCCTGGGCAGCGTGCTTCTGATCGTGCTGGGCTTCGTGCTCAATCACGGCTACCGGATGAAGCACGCGGCGAGCCGGGTGCTGCTGTACGTGCTGCTGACGGCAGGCGCGGTGATCATGGTTTTCCCGTTTTACTGGATGCTGACCTCCGCGCTGAAAACGCGGCTGCAGGTGAGCCAGTTCCCGCCGCAGTTCGCGCCGGATCACTGGCTGAACTTCGAGAACTTCCGCCTCGCGTTCAATACCGCGCCTTTCGCGCAGTACTTCCTGAACTCGCTGATCGTATGCTTCTTCAGCGTGCTGATCGTTACCTTTACCACCATCCTCGGTTCGTTCGCGTTTACGAGGCTGAATTTCCCGGGAAAGGAGACGCTGTTCTCCGCGCTGCTGAGCATGATGATGCTTCCCTTTGAGATGCTGGTCATCACCAATTACTCGACCGTGATCAAGCTGGGAATGAACGACTCCCTTCCGGCGCTGATCCTTCCCTTCATATCATCCATATTCTACACCTACATCATGCGCAATTTCTTCATGTCCATCCCGGACAGCCTGTACTGGTCCGCGAGAGTGGACGGATGCAGCAACTGGCGCTATCTGTGGAAGGTGATGGTGCCCATCGCCAGGCCGAGTCTTGTGACGGTGGTGCTTTTGAACGCGCTGGCCTCCTGGAACAGCTTCATGTGGCCGCTGCTGGTCATCAAATCCACCCGCAACCGTACCCTGCCGTTCGGCCTGTACGCGTTCACCACGGAAGCCGGATCTTTCCAGGAACTGATCATGGCCGCTTCCACCGTGGTGGTGCTGCCGATGATCGTGCTTTTCCTGTTTGCCAGGAAGCAGATCCTGCGCGGCGTTGCCCGCGGCGGACTGAAGGGATAAAAACGCGGAAAAAACATTAGGATAACGCATGAAAAAGAAAGGGCAATCCGTTACATGAGTGAAAGGGGTCAGAAGCTTCCTGAAAGGATGGATGACACCCGGTTTGAGGAACTGTACGCCGCTTATGCCACCGATGTGCTGCGAATGTGCTGCTTTTATCTGAAGGACCGGCAAAAGGCGGAGGACGTGACGCAGGATGTGTTCGTGAAGCTGATCACATCAAACCCTGTGCTGGAGCCGGGAAAGGAAAAGGCCTGGCTGCTTCGGGTGGCGCTGAACCGCTGCAGGGATCTGTGGCGCAGCGCCTGGCTGAAAAGGGTGGTGCTGGGCAGTGCGGCAATGGAGCGCAAAAGCGCACCGGAGATGCTGAACGCGGCGGTGGAGAGGCGCGAGATGCTGGAGGCGATCGGAAAGCTGAAACCGGACTACCGCGAGGTGATCCTGCTGCACTATTACCAGGGACAGGAGATCCGGGACATCGCGCAGATCCTCGGCGCGCCGGAAGGAACTGTCGCGAGCAGACTTTCGCGCGGCAGAAAGCTGCTGGGAGCCATCCTGAAAGAAACATGGGAATTATCGGATACTGAGGAGTGAGCATCATGAAAAGCGTGGAGGAAAGACTGCGCGAGCTGCCTGAAATAGCGGAGGAAAGCGGCATCGAAGCGGGGGAGGCGCTCCGCAGGAGGATCCTGCGGAGCGCGGAAGGAAAAAGAAACAGAGCGAGGAATCCGCGTCTGACGATCGCGGCCGCGCTCTGCTGCGCGGCGCTCGTACTGGCGGGCGTATATGCACTGCCGCGTCTGAATGAAAAACGCGCGCCTTCCATGGTAATGAGCCAGAGCGCCGGCGGGGACTGGGCGGACAGTATGGCCGCGAACGAGGAAAGCGCGCCGGGCGGCGCGCGCGCGCTGCTGGATGTGAAAAACGGCAGCGTCCGCATTTCCGCTTCCGGCAGGAGCAGCACCCAGAGCATCTGGGCAAAAGCCGACGGCGGCAATTTTCCGCTGATCGCGGCGGAGGGCAGATACTATCGCCTGCTGACGGAGCCCGCTTCCGTATCCGAAAAAATACTTGGCGATTCGCTCGGCACGGTTGCGGAGCATACCGCGGAACCCGCTTTGTACACCGGGAACGGGATCGTATCCAACCTTGCGGCGCAGGGAGAGAGCGTGTACGAGGTGAAGGGCATGAAGGGTGCCCTGGTGTCGGCAAAAATCGACGGTGTGTGGCGCGTGTTCCAGCGCGTGTCCTACTCCGGAAACGCGATCATCGGCAGGGAAAAGCTGGGGGATACGCTGAAAGCCTCGCAGATCGAGTCCATCGAACTGGCCGGCGTCGGGAAGGCGGAGGGGGAGGACGCGAAAGCGCTCTACAGCCTGCTGACCGAAAACGCGCAGTATCAGAACAGCGTATGCCAGGAGAGCGGCGAGAATATCCTGATCACACTGACAAACGGCATCGTGCTGCAGCTTGCGGTGAACGGCGAAACCGTCAGTGCCTGCGGGACCTGGGCGTGCTCCGAATTCTTTGAGGCGTTTGAAGGACGGTAAAAGGCAAATGTCCGGGGCTGCCGCAATGCGGCAGCCCCGTTTCGTTGTTTGTCCGTCCGCAATCTTTACGTCCGACAGGCTTTGTGGTATACTTGAGATGGAAAAGTCCGCACATACGGGCATTTCCCATCTGACAGACAAACGCGGGACGGGTTATGGCTGATTTTGTTTCGATCATTGAAAAGAAAAAGCGCGGGCTCGCGCTTTCGGAAGAGGACATCCGCACGTTCGTAACGGGCGCGGCGAAAGGCACGGTGCCGGATTATCAGCTGGCGGCGCTGCTGATGGCGATCCGTCTGCGCGGCATGACGGACCGGGAAACGGAAATGCTGACGGCACAGATGACGCACAGCGGGGATGTGCTTTCTCCCGAAGTGGACGGCGTGCCGGTGGACAAGCATTCCACCGGCGGCGTAGCCGATACGACCTCCCTGATCCTGGTGCCGCTTGTGGCCGCGTGCGGCGGCAAAGTGCTGAAAATGAGCGGCCGCGGGCTGGGCCACACCGGGGGCACGATCGATAAAATGGAATCGATCCCGGGCATGCGGACGTCGATGTCCGAGGAGGAATTCATCGCGCAGGTGCGCAGGATCGGCTGCGCCATCGTGGGCCAGAGCGCAAGCCTGGCACCGGCGGATAAAGCGCTGTACGCGCTGCGCGACGTGACGGCGACGGTGGATTCGCTGCCGCTGATCGTTTCCTCCATCCTGTCCAAAAAATTCGCGTCCGGAACGAAAGCGATCGTCCTGGACGTCAAGACCGGTTCCGGCGCGGTGCTCAGCAAGGAGGAGGAGAGCCTCGCGCTGGCGGAGGCGATGGTACGCGTCGGAACGCTGGCGGGACGAAAAACGGCCGCGCTGGTGACCGGGATGGAAGAACCGCTCGGCAGCCATGTCGGCAACGCGCTGGAAGTGAAAGAAGCCATCGACGTGCTCTCCGGACGTGTGCGCAGGGACAGTCCGCTGTGCCTGGTCGCGCTGTATCTGGGCGCGTGGATGCTGCTCCTCAGCGGCGTCGAAACGGGAATGGACCGTGCCGCCGCCCGCATGCGGCACGCGCTGACGGACGGGAGCGGACTGAAAAAACTGGAAGAAATGATATCCGCCCAGAGCGGAGACGCGCGGGTATGCCGTGATACGTCACTTCTTCCTCAGGCGAAGATCCGGCATGAGATCCTGTGTGATGAGGATGCCTTCCTTTCCGGAGAGGACTGCCAGGCTCTCGGCTGGGCGGCGCAGCATCTGGGCGCGGGCCGCGCAAGCAAGGAAGACGTGATCGACCCCGCGGTGGGGTTTATCCTGCACAGACGAATCGGAGACCGGTGCGT
>CADBNX010000130.1 GCA_902796115.1 uncultured Eubacteriales bacterium | reverse complement strand
CTTTTCATGTGCAGGGGGCAGAAACATTCCAGCCCGTGTTCGCTGTTGTTGATGAGCCGCAGGTCGTCGTCGGTCAGGAAAAATGCCGGACGATGAGGAGCCAGCGCCAGGAAGATTTCCCGCACATACTGCAGGAATTCCGGTTCTTCCGGACACATCCGGTAGGTGGTTTTCCCGTTGATGTTGATTGTATAATGCCAGTTTTTCCCGCAGATGGTCTGTCCGTTCCAGCCATGGCCCAGGATGGACTGGACCAGGATGCCGGGCTGCACGCGGGTCCCTTCCAGTTTTTTACGCAGTTCACCGAATTTCTCCGCGAAATAGCGGATCTTCTTCATCGGATCATTACCTTCCGGCTGGAGCGTCATCGAATATGCAGGATTGGTCAGACCGGCGGTTTCGGCGAGCCGTTTCGCCTCGGAGGCCATGTAATCCACCTTGGCAGGAAAGAACGGGACCACGTTGATGAAGCACATGCGTTTTTTCCCTTTACCGCCCGAAACGGCGGCGAATGGATCGTTCCCGGTATTGTTCATTTACATTTGTTCCTTATTGTGTCATTCCTTCCTGCGTCATTACCGTGCGTAAGTTGCGTTGCCGGGCAGCAGGACGAACTTCCTTTTTGCAGTCCACATGCTGACATGCAGGTCTCCCCAGAGAACATTGAATCCCTGGGTATGAAGCGCCTGCTGGACATTGGCCGGAAAAGTTTCCGGATGGTCATAGTAATCGTTATCGGAATACCGGTTCTGTTCAGCGAAGAGTGCGATTCTGGAGAGACCGGCGAATGGCGATTTCACATTCGCGTATTTTTTAGGCATTTTGCTGTTACTGGTGCTCTGGTCGCCAAATGGATTCCTGGCATTTGCGTCGAGGTTTGCGTTGGTGTTGTTCGCTAAACAGAAAAGCCGGTCATCGGTCGCCGTGCTCGATGCATAAATCTCGCGGGCCGGACAATGCCAGACGGTGCGCGTTTCTTTTGGATTCCCATTGCTTTTGAGTCGTACGGACTTGATGTAATAGAAATCCAGCAGATACGCCGGATTGCTGTTGGAATTGTAGCCGCGGAGGATGTTGTACGGTTTTTTATAGCATGGCCCCGGCAAGTAGTCCGAATTGTCATTGACATAGTTCGCCAATCCGATCCCATACTGTTTGTAATTGCTGGAGCAATTTATCCCCTTGGCTTTTTCCCGGACCTTTGCCAGCGCGGGCAGCAGCATGGCCGCCAGAATCGCAATGATCGCAATCACAACGAGAAGTTCTATAAGTGTGAAGGCGAACATGTTACAATATTTCATTTGATGACTTGTTTTCATAGCGTGTTCTCCTTTCGGGGTCATACTGAGCATTCAGTCGGAAAGCAGGAATTTCTTTGCGTATTCCAGATTGTGTTTCATGCCGACTTCGGGTTCCGGCAGTTCCTGCGGATACCAGTATTTTTCATATTCGTCGCTGACATAGCCGGTGTATCCGATTTTTTTGAGCTCGGCCAAAGCTTCTTTCCAGCGGACGGTTCCTTCGCCCATCAGACAGGATTGCTTTTTGAGCGGGATGCGCGATTCCAGTTTCCAGTCCTTGATATGGACATGGAAAATATGACGTGCGGCCTTACGGACCGCTTCTGCTCCGGTTTCGACCCCGGCAAGCTCGACCCATGCATAATCCAGCAGCATGCCGACATTCGCCATGTTGACGTCTTCGATCAGACGCACGACGTCCCGCACGCTCATGGTCAGGGAGCCGATATGGGTTTCGATGCAGATCTTCACGCCGAATTTCGCCGCGTATTCGGCCGTGCGGCGGATGCCGTCGACCGTCCGCGTCCAGCAGTCGCTGAACCAGACGCCCTGCTGGCTGTACGGCTCCACGCCGCCGTAGACCCGCACCAGCGGACAATGCAGGATCGCGGCGATCTCGATGACGCGTTTCAGGTTTTTGATCACGTCCTCGCGTTCTTCCATTTTTACGAAATTCTGATAGTAGGAAGTCAGGCAGGAAAACTCCATGCCCTTGGCCTGCGCGGCGGCATAAATCTTTTTTGCTTCGTCGTCGGTGATGGTTTCGCTGTTGATCTGTCCGTTTTCGGCGACGCGCACTTCGATGCCGTCATAGCCGATGGCCTTGAAAAGATCGATCGCCTGATAGATGTCGCACTTGGGCGCGCCCATGGTGTGTCCCGAAAATTTGATCCTGTCGTTCATGATTCTTATCTCCTCACGTTTGGTGTTTATATATGTATTGCGGATTCGCCGGGGACGAAGGTCCCTTCGATGATCCGTCCTTTGGCTTTGGTTCCGTCCTTGAGACAGCGGGCGAGGCGGAGTGCTTCCAGCGCCATTTCCCTGATCTTCGGGTCGATGGTGGTCAAGGCGGGCTTGACGAACTCCTTGAGCAGGGAATGGTTGTCGTAAGCGGCGATGCCGATCTCCTCGGGGACGCGGATACCGCGTCTGGATGCCACCTCGTCGAGCTGCGCGGCGGGATAGTACTGCGTCATGAAATAGAGCGTGCGTTTGCCGTCGCGTTCCG
>CADBNX010000129.1 GCA_902796115.1 uncultured Eubacteriales bacterium | reverse complement strand
GATCCGGCATCCGTTTTCTTCCTCACGCACCGAAACGGCCGCGCCCGCGTCCGTAAGGAAAAAGAAGCGGCCTTCCTCATTCATCATGCGGATTTCAAGCAGGGGTTGGGTTTTGCCTGACAGCATTTCCTTTCCGTACGAGAGGAAGGACAGCAGCCGCCCCGTATCTTTATCCAGCGTGGCCCGATAGTGCTCTCTTTGAAAAATAATGGACATGCGTGATCTCCTTTCCGTTATTCCGGACTGGATACCCATTCCGGGGTTTTCATCAGTCCGACCTTGCCGAAACGGCAGGGAAGATTTGTGCTCCAATAGGGCTGTTCTTCCTGAAAAGGTGTGATGTCCCCGAAAAGGGGCGCGACGGAGGTGGTGATCCGGACGCGGAGCAGATGCTCCCCGCCGCGGTATTCCCGGGGGATCGCCCAGATATACGGCGCCCAGCACCGGGTTCCGAGCATCCGGCCGTCCAGCCATACTTCCGTGCAGGCGAAATTCGTATCGAGCATGAGGGAAAGCCCCGGCTCTTCCGGAATCCGGATGGTTCCCGTCAGGGAGAAAGAACCGGCATAATCGGGAATCCCTCTGAGGGGCTCGCAGGGAACCTCCTCATTGCGGCTCGGCGTGATGACACCGTTTCTTTCACAGCGGAAATCACCCGCCAGCCATATTGATGGCAGATATCGGTAATCCACCGCACCCGGCGCAAAATGATCGCAGACATAGACGCCGGAGGTCTGGGAAGAACGCCGGTAACCGTATTTCACTTCTCCGTTCGCGATTGTCAGATTATGAATGCCCGCTTCCAGCGTGAAGGGCCGCGTGGCACGGTACAGATCGCGGAAACCGTCCGGCAGGCGGGATGCTTCCTCCTCTGCTTCGAGCGGCACTCCATCCAGTGCGGCGGAAACCGGATCAGGCTCCCGGCGCAGCAAAAGAATCACGCTTTCCAGCTTCTCTTCCGCTTCCAGCGTCACATCCGGCTTTTTCATGGTATAAAGACAGCGCAGCAGGTTGTCCTGTTCCAGATGCAGGCGCAGGTTTGATATTTCCGCGGGGCCGAGGATCGTGGGCATACGCTGTCTCATATCCGTAAGCTTGCCGCAGAAGACCCCGCGCCCGGGAAGAAGCACTTGCCCCTCGCAGCCGTCAAGCGTTACGGTGAGAAGCCGCTCCGTCCGTTCGTCTTCCGTCAGGTCCACCAGTGTAACGGTGCCGTCAGCCCATCTGCGCACCAGTACATCCCTGGTTTCAGAGCCGTTTTCTTCCCTGACGGTGCAGCGCCGCGGAAAACGGGTGTCAAGCCAGTTCAGAAATACTTCCGTTTCATCAAAATGACGTTTGCAGCCTTCCAGGTAAAAACCGTTCTCATCCATACAGATTACGGGGAGGGTGGTTTCTTCATCCTCATCCAGGTACAGGTACTGAATCTGATGGACAGTCAAACCTTCCAGCAGGCGCAGGAAGCGTGTGCCGAGCTGTTCGTGTGCTTCGGTATGAAGAATGCGCATGAAGAAGTCCGATGGAAAGCGAAGCCGGACTTCCGGCTCATAGGACAGCCGGGCGGTGTGGGAAGCGGCAAGCGCCGTTTCTGTCAGATCTTTGTAAAAAGGAAACCAGGGCTGAGTCTGGCTGGAAGGAAAATAATAACCGGGTTTTCCGATATTGCCTTTCGGATCCAGCGCGGCGACTGCCATCAGGTAATGATCGACGCCGAAGCAGGAAACCAGCCAGATCATCTGACGCAGGATGGTCAGGGGAGTATCGGACGGCGCTACGGCAAACAGCTCGGCAAGCTGTCCCGCTTTGCCGTGTCCCGCATACTGCACGAGGGACATGGCGGAGAAATCGATCCTGCGACTGTTCAGCGCCGTCTGTGCAAAGATTTCATCCATGCCGGGAAGAGAGAAGGTACGAAGCATTTTCAGCGGGTTTCCGTTGAAGGTGACGCTTTGGTACGCTGTTTCGGCCATCAGGTGCCCGGTAAACAGGATGCCGTGCGCGTGACACCATGCTTCGATTTGAGAAATATATACAGTCCGCATCCGCTCTCCCATGATACGGTGATAGCATTTCCACAAGGATCCGGAAGGAGCGCCTTCCATCCAGCGGATGACATCCTCCCGCAGGTCCCTGCCGCATTGCGCACGGTAGTCCGCTTCCAGACCGTCGTACCATGGCAGCAGGAAGCTGTCCTCGGATACTTCTTCCGCCAGCGTATGATCTCCGTTCCAGGCATAGTAGGCAAAGCTCGGCTCATCCGTAAAAATGCCCTGGATTACGGAGCCGAAGTATTCTTTCAGCTCATCATAATACCGCTGATGGGTGAGGGAGATGAAACGGGATACAGCTTCCGGGTTCAGTATATCGGCACCGACACGGTTGCGGACTACCCGGGAAACAATGCCTTCTTTTGTCCGGTTGAATACCAGTGCGTTCGGATAGAATTCGGGATGGCCCTGTGTCACCTGACCGCGGCAGTTTCCGGAAGGAAAATTGTACTCATCATACAGCCAGATGTGCATGTCCAGTTCCGCGGCGATTTCCACGGTATCCCTGACCAGGCGCATCCATTCAGGGGACATATATTCGAATTCAAGACCGGTACGGGGATAGATCAGAAACTGTTCGACTCCTACGGATTTGTACGAAGACAGCACTTCCCGCATACGGGCGCGGCCGGGCCGGCCTGTGATGGCTGCCATTGGGATCAGGGGATTCTTTCCGTGCATTGAGAACTCCTTTCCGGATTGCTTTACTTCAGTCTGTCGTAAAGCGTAAACAGCTCTTTTTTCTGCGGCGCATCCAGCTTCACGCCTGGATCGCGGGAATCCTCGCAGGCAATGACGCCTTCCCGTTTGAGAATGGCTTTTTCACAAGCAATATAAAACTCCAGCGACTGATCCTCATACCATACGAGGGGAAGCAGCTTTTCGAACAGATCCCTGGCTTCCCCGATCCGATTCCCGACCATCAGGCGGTACATCTCCGCGAACCTGCCCGCCGTGCATACGCCGGGCATCAGGCCCCGCGCGCCGCAGAGCCAGGCATCCACGGCAT